>JBAXWO010000084.1:0-8271 GCA_037128375.1 bacterium | reverse complement strand
TGACTCGAAATCATGCGTGCCGCAAGGTACCGGGGGTTCGAATCCCTCCCCCTCCGCCACTTTTTGTTTTCTCCTGCGCTGCCGCGATCTGAATAAAAGTGGCACATGAATTGCTAATTCACCTTGTGGCACGAGCGGGTGTGATAGACGATTGCGAGTGGGTTCGGCAAATCCGACGGCGTGACTGGCTCGTGAGGAGGCGGGAATTTCATGATTGTTAGCACAGTGGGTGTTATTCCGGTCATCATTGCGCCGCTTCAGGTGCTGGTTGCCATTCTGCCTGCGTTGCTCTTCTCGCTGGCTGGCGCGATTATCGGCATGCTCAAACCGGCAGCCATGTGGGCTTTTCTCAAACTGTTATGGCGGCAGAAGATCGTGCTGGTGATCGTGGCGGGAGTCGTGACCGGACTGGTCTTCTTGGTGCGTACGTTTGTGCCCACGCTGCGCCCGGGGAGTGCGCAGGTCGCGGGATCGGATTGGGCCATGTTCCGTGGCGGTCCAGAGCGACGCGGCGCGAATGACACCGCAGAGCCTCCCACCGCAGGCGGCGTCAACTGGGCTTACACGGAGGACGTGACGAAGTTCTATTCCAGCCCCGCCGTGGTGGGTAACCGCGTCTACATCACCTCGACCGACAAGGGGCCGTTGTCTGATCGCGGGGCGATTTATTGTCTCGACGCCGAAACGGGCGCGCTCGACTGGAAATCGGCCCCCCGTGGCTATCTGGCCACCTTCTCATCGCCCTCCGTCTCCGGCAAATATCTGGTGGTGGGCGAAGGTCTGCATCAGACGAAAAGCGCGCGTGTGGTCTGCATGGATGTGTCCCAGCGCGGGAAGATACTCTGGACCTACGAGACCCGAAGCCACGTCGAATCCACGCCCTGCCTGGATCAGGATCGGGTCTACGTGGGAGCCGGTGACGATGGGTATTACTGTTTCCGTCTCGAACCGGACGCGAAGGGTCAGGCGCAGCTTGTCTGGCATGCGCCCCGCGAACGGTGTCCCGATGCCGAGACGTCGCCCGCCGTTCACGACGGGCGCCTGTTTGCCGGTCTGGGCATCGGCGGCAAGGCGGTCATTTGCCTGAACGCCGATACAGGCGCGGAGATCTGGCGCCGACCGACGCCCTATCCCGTGTTCGGCCCGCCCACCGTGGCGGGCGGCTCGGTCATCGTCGGCATGGGCAACGGCGATTTCATCAATTCGGCTGAAGCGGTCAAGAACACCGTGCTGGCCAAGCTGCGGGAGGAAGGCAAGAGCGAGGCTGAAATCGCCGAGGCCGCGAAGTCCCTGGGCACCGGCGGTGAAATCTGGTGTCTGGATGAAAAGAGCGGCGACGTACAGTGGACCTACAAGGTGCCCGATACGGTCCTCGGCGCGATTGCGGTCGATCAGGACAAGCTCTACTTCGGCGCGCGTGACGGCTATGTGTATGGCCTGTCGCGGGCCGGCAAGCTGATCAATCGATGGAATGCCCATGCGCCGCTCCTCACCTCGCCGGCGATCAGCGGCGGCCATCTCTACGTGATCACGCAACAAGGAACGCTCTTCGGTCTGCGCATCGACGATCTCGAATGCGTCTGGGAGGCTCGGCTGGGCTTCACCGGCCCCTTCATCAGTTCCCCGGCTGTTGCCTGGGGGCATGTCTACGCGGGATCGGAGCAGGACGGCTTGCTGTGTCTCGGCAAGCCGGGCGGCCAGCAGCGCGAAATCCGCTGGGACGGCTTCGCTGGCGGACCGGGTGCCGGTGGCAACGTGGATGGAAAGCCGCTTTCGGAGAAGGGCAAGTTCAGTTGGAGGTTCCCTGAGACGGAAGATACGGGATCAGGTCCGGAGCTGCAGATCGCCGCGCCCCCCGCCTGCCTCAACGGCAGTCTCTATGTGCCTGCAGACGGCCTGCGTAAGGGCTTGCTGTGCGTGCGGGAAGGGACGGTCAAGGGGGAGGTCCGTGGCGCGGAAGCGTGGTTCGCAGCGGCGACGAACGGGGTGAAGCTCTCGCCGGCCGGCACGTCGAATGATGTGTTCTTCGTGGACGGTCAGAAGGGCGACACCGGCCGCAACCTGCACTGTCTGGCCGCCGCTGATGGCCGTGAAAGATGGACACTGCCTGTGGCTGCGGAGGCCCGTGGCGAATTTATTTTGACGGATGAGGGCGGGTTGATTGCCGACGCGCCGGGACAATTGACGGCTTTTCAGCGGACAGGACAGGTGATCTGGCGGGCCGCATGCGGCGAGGTGCAGGGCATGCCGGTCGCCCGTGAGGCGCTGGTGGTGATTGCCACCGATCAGCCCGCCGGCTTGTCGTTGCTGGATCGGCAAACCGGGCGGACGCTCTGGAGCCTTCCGCTGGACGCCGCGCCGACGACCGCTCCCCTGGTGCGTAAAAACACCCTCTACGTGGGCACGCCGACGGGCGTTGTCGCGCGGAGTCTGGTCGACGGCCAACCACTGTGGGATGCGCCAGCCGGCAGGCCCGGTGCGCCGCTGGTGCTCATGAAGAACCGCCTCGCCTTCACCACGACGGAAGGCAAGCTGATCATTCTCGCGATCGAAGACGGCCGTGTGGAGCAGACGATGGAAGGAGCGCTGCCCGGTTTCCCGCCCCTGGCCGCTCTGGAAATGTTTGTGTACGCTGGCAAGAGCGGTCTGATGGTTTGCCCGGCCGCAGGCGGCGACCCGCAGACCTGGATGAAGATTGATTGGCTGGGACGGCTCACCAGCGCGCCCGTCATGGCCGAGAGTCGGCTCTACATCGCCACGGATAAGAAGGGGCTTGTATGTCTGAAAAACAAATAGCGCCGACGCCGTTGGACGGCCCGCGCTGGGTGTATCCCTTCGGTCCGGGGCTGGCGCCCGATCCGGATCGGCCGGGCAAGGAAATTCTGGGCGGCAAAGGAGCCAGTCTGGCCGAGATGAGCCTGGCCGGGCTGCCGGTGCCGCCGGGCTTCACGATCGCCACAGAGTGTTGCCGGGCCTACTTCGACAGCGGCGGACAGTGGCCTGCCGGTCTGGAAGATCAGGTGCGTGTCCAGCTTCAGAAACTGGAGGAGACCGTCGGGCGGCGTTTCGGACGCGGGCGCAACCCGCTGCTGGTGTCCGTCCGGTCCGGGGCGGCAGTTTCCATGCCCGGCATGATGGATACGCTGTTGAATTGCGGACTGAACATCGACCTGTTTGATGAACTGGGTCAACCGCCGGAGTTCTGGGCGGTCTATACTCAGTTCATCCTCATGTTTTCGCGGACGGTTGCGGAACTGCCTGCCACGGTCTTCGGGGCCGCCGCCGATCCACGCCAGGCCAACCGCCAGACGGTCGAGGCGTGCCTGGACCTCTATCGCGAGAAGGCGGGACATCCGTTCCCCTCCGATCCGTGGGTGGTGCTCTGCGAATGCATTAGCGCGGTGTTCCGTTCGTGGAACTCCGAACGGGCCGTGGCCTACCGCCGCCGGAACGACGTCCGTGGCATCGTGGGCACGGCGGTCAACGTGCAGGCCATGTTTCCTTCGGAGATTTCCGGGGTCCTGTTTACGCAGGATCCAAACGATTTGCAAAGCAACCGTATGGTCCTGGAGTCCGCGTACGGATTGGGCGAGGCCGTCGTCTCTGGCGACGTCACCCCCGATCGGTTCATGGTGCCGCGCGATGACTTCGGCTCGTTCCAGGCGTTTCTGGGCGACAAGAGCCACCGGGTGACGGCGCTGGGCAGCACGCAATCACGCGACGCCAAGGCGGCCAGTCTCACGCCCGCGCAGATCGCGGAGTTGTGCGCAATCGGGCGGCGGATTGAGGATTACTTCGGCCACCCGGTGGACGTCGAATGGGGCTGGGCCGAGGGCCGGTTTGCCATGCTCCAGAGCCGCTCGATCCGCGGACTGGAAGTGGCGCGCGACATGGAGGTCGGCCGGATCGCCGAGATCGAGCGCCTGAAGCATCTCGCGAGCGGTCGCCGGCGGGTCTGGGTGACACACAATTTAGGCGAGACGCTCCGCGCCCCCACGCCGCTCACGTGGGATATCGTGAGCCGATTCATGAGCGGTGACGGAGGGTTTGGTCAATTCTACCAGGACATCGGCTACCGGCCGTCGCCACAGGTCTGCGCGGAAGGGTTCCTAGATCTGATCGGCGCGCGCATCTATGCGGACCCCGACCGCGTGGCTCAGCTTTTCTGGGGTGACAGTCCCTTCCGATACGAGTTGGAAGCCCTGACCAAGGGCACGGCCAGCCTCGATCAGGCCCCAAGCTTCTTTGATCCGGAAAAGGCCGATGGGACGTTCTTCCTCAAACTGCCCGGGATGCTCAAGACCATGCTGCGCGCGTCGCGGATGTCCAAGCAGTTGCGGGAGACGGTCCGCGACCATTTTGAAAACGTCGCGTTACCGCCGTACCTCGACTATGTGCGCGGCAAGCGGGCCGAGGACCTCTCGAAATTGGAAACGACACAGGTGTGTGGGGAACTGCGCGATCGCTGTCGCCGGGTGCTGGACGATTTTGGCAAGGAATCCCTCAAGCCCGGATTCTTCGGGGCGGTGGCGTTCACGGAACTGCGCGGACTGCTGATGCAGTTGATGGGGGATGACGAGGGCAGCCGACTGGCCTGCACGCTCACCATGGGTCTGGACGGCGACACCACCGTGGTTCAGAACCAGTTGCTGTACCGGGTCGCGCGCGGCGAGGCGCCGATAGAGCAGTTCCTCGAGGCGTATGGCCACCGCACGGTCGGTGAGATGGAACTGTCCGAGCCGCGCTACCGCGAGAATCCCAATCAACTCGACACGGTTCTGAAGTCCATGCGCCACAGCACCTTCTCTCCGGACCTCCACCATCAGAACGCGCATCACCGCGGCGAGGTGGAGAAGAAGCTGCCCGCGCTGCTGGCCAAATGGGGCGGATCGTCCTTCTACGAGCAGATCGAGACCAGTCTCCACCAGACACAGAAGTTGCTGGCCTATCGCGAATCGGGCAAGCACTACCTGATGATGGGATACGAGCTGATTCGCCTCACAATCCTGGAATTGGCGCGACGCTGGGACCTGGGGCGCGAGATATTCTTCCTTCACTTGGATGAACTGGACCGGTTCGAAGCCGAGCGCGAAGCCCTGCTGGAAACCGCGAAACAACGCCGCATCCGCTGGCAATCGCTCCAGCGTCTGGACATGCCCGACGTGATCGACTCCCGGGATCTGGACCGGCTGGGACTTCCGCAGCAGTACGAGAACACGTCGGAACTAAAGGGCGAAGCGGTGTCTGCAGGCGTGTCCACCGGAACGGCCCGCATCGTTTTCGATCCGCGCGATCCGCGCGATCTCGGCACCGATTATATTCTGGTGTGCCCGTCGACCGATCCGGAATGGACATCGCTCTTTGTCAATGCGCGCGGGCTGCTCGTGGAGAAGGGCGGCGTGCTCTCGCACGGCGCCATCGTGGCCCGCGACTTCGGCATCCCCGCCGTGGTCTGTCCGGGCGTCACCAAGCGGATCACGGATGGAAGCAAAGTTCGTGTGGATGGAAACCGTGGGATCATCCATCTAATGGAGGGCGTCTAAGCCATGCTCGAATGGATCAATCAGGTGATCTTAACACTGGCCGACCCCGTTCTGAACGGGTTGTTGCGCCTGCCCGTGGACCTCGCGCTGGTGATCGTGGCCGTCGGCACCGGGTCGATCATCACGTTCTCCCGGCGGTTCACTACCAACCAGGATCTGCTGCGGAGGTGCGATCAGGATAAGCAGCGGCTGGGGGAGCTGATTCGTGAAGCGAAGCAGCGGAAAGACAAGGCAGCCGTCACGCGCTATCGTGCCACGCAGGGGCTGATTGGGATGACGACGCTGCGGCAGGAGGGAAAACCGCTTCTGATGGTCCTGATCCCCATCGCCATTTTGGGCACGTGGTGTTTCCAGCGCCTGGCCTTTGTGCCGCCGCAGGCCGGCGAGACGGTGAAGGTCAATGTCTTCTTTTCTGTTGCTTCCGTCGACGGCGTGGCGCACCTCGTGCCGCAGGCGGGGCTGCGTGAAGTCACAGCCGGGGGAGCGGGGAGCTGGATTCAGAAGATCGTTCCGGATGAGATCGAAGAAGTGGTCCAGGTGGAATCGCTGGATCCAAAGACCCAGAAGAAGGTGACTCGGAACGAAAAGAAGAAAAAGACCGTGGGCGCCTATGCCACGTGGCAGATTCAGGCCGACGCCCGCGCCGAACCCTATACACTCCAGATCCGCCACGCGGATCAGACGGTGGAAAAGGAATTGCGCGTGGGGCAGTTAGTCTATTCGCCTGAGGTGGAATTATACAGCGTTGACCGCCCGATCCGGGGCGTCCAACTGGACATGAAGCCCGTGAAATTCCTGGGCCTGGTTCCGGGCTTTCTGGGCTTGGCACCGTGGATGGTGGCGTATTTTCTCATCGCCATTCCC
Organism: bacterium; assembly: GCA_037128375.1. Lineage (GTDB taxonomy): Bacteria > Verrucomicrobiota > Kiritimatiellia > CAIKKV01 > CAITUY01 > CAMBRF01. The sequence continues at coordinate 1,864 of JBAXWO010000084.1, read as the reverse complement.
TCGGTGAGCCTGATCAAGCGACTGACGAAGATTTACTAATAGCCTCTATCAGCAAACTCAACAGCACCGATTGCATGATCGGCGACATGAACAATGACACCGCCATGACGGGGTTCAAGCCGTTGGCGGCCCGGTTGAACCTTTCCGCTAGGAGTTACAACCATGAGCAACGTTGGACGAAACGACCCGTGTCCCTGCGGAAGCGGCAAGAAATACAAGAAGTGTTGCTTCGGTGATTATGACATCGGCATGGGTGCGCCTATCGGCAAGACACCGTTCGTGGCGCCATCCGACGTCAACAGCGAATACGAACCCTATCTGATCGAGGGTCGAGACACGGACGCGTGTGGGAAAAGCGTGACTGAAACGCAGGACTGGGCTGCTCTGGAACGGGACGAAGAGAACGCCCTCCCGGTTTTTCCGGACCCGCCGAAGGTGACTTTGCCCGCCTTGCCACCTGATCAGGATCGCCTCATCGATGACTGGTGGAAGGTGGTGAAAACGCTTTACAAGAAACCGGACGCGGATGCAATGCTGCGGCACCTGACAGGCTTCTGGGATCTGCACCCCGCATTGGTCCCCTATCTGGAACTCGAAATGGAGTTTCTCTTCGAACTGGGCGCGGAACTGGGACGGCGCAAGGAGTGGCCGCGTTATGCGGACGTGCTCGTGCGGCTGCGCGACGAGCATCCCGTCGCTTACAGTCGCAGCTTCGGGTACTTTGACCACTCACTGATCGCCGAGGCCCTCGTGCAAGGGCGTGCCGGGGAAGCCCCGCGTTTCTTCGACTTCTTCCGTCGCTACCCCGGCAGCGACGGCGACAATGGCGATCGCATTGCCCGCTTGCTGGCATGGGCGGGAGCCGAAGAGGCGCTGCTGGAGTTCGTGAAGCCGATTCGCCAGACACCGCACGCCCGCGGCGTTTCTCTAGATGCCGATTGGCTGCTGTTCGCCCTCCAGATCCCGCACCTGGACACCGGCGCGGACCCCGATGAGGCTGCGGACAGCGTTGAGAAGGAACTGAATAGAATCGATCTGGCGCATCCGTCCCGCTGGGTCCACGCCCGTCTACGACAGGCATTCGACCAGGCCCGGCAAGCGCCCTCACTGCCGGACTACGATCAATGTCGGACGCGTGCGAAAGTGGCGTCCTTCCTCGACGACGTGCTGTGGAACTTCACGGGCTTCCTCCACAGATCCAAGGGCCTTCCTTGGACAAGAGCCTTCTTCCTGGCCGACCGGTTGCGGCACTACTGGAGCCGACGGGCAGAAGATGACCGGCCCAAGACGCCGTTTTGCATCGACATCAAGAAATTCGAAACCTTCCTGTGCAGGACGTGCCGGACCTTCTTTCACAACGACGGCGTGCTCTCCGCTTCCGGGATCGAGGCCATGGGGCACTTCGCCGACTACCTGCTGGCCTGCGGCGTCCTTGGGGAACAGGAGCGCCTGCACCTGCGAGACGGGTGTCGCACCATGTACCGGCGTGCACTGCCAACCTACGATTCGACCGACCCCGTGCCCAGGCTGATGCCCGATCTTCTTCTCGAAGACATCAGGTGATCGGTGCGGGTACGGGGCGCAGGCCGTCAGATCTGGAGCCGGGGTGCCCTCACCCTAGCCGCTGGCAATCCCAACCGCCCCGTCTACCCGGTCGACGTCAGTCGCCGCAACGAGGAGTGGCGCGTCGTCATCGAAGCCACCGTCATGGCCAACGGCCACGTCGGCGTCTGGCTGATGGGGAGCCTGCAAACAGCCGAGAAACTCTCCGAATCACCCATTTCTATTCTCTCATTTTGTAATTCATTCACAAAATCATTGTCAATTCTCAATAATTGTAATAATATCTTTTCGCAATGAATGA
>JBAXWO010000839.1:0-1523 GCA_037128375.1 bacterium | reverse complement strand
AAGTCGAGTTCCGCCGCCGTATGCCCGTTCTGCCCGCCAAGGAGCCGATCCACCGATTCCGGCGGCAGCGCCATGGTCATGCCGTTGGTGATGGTGAACGACCGCGGCGCGATCTGCCAGTCGGTGACCCAGGTGTGACTGAAGCGCCGCACCATGCCGAGGTCGGTTCGCCCGCCGCCGCCAGCGCAGTTCTCGAAGATCACCTTCGGGAATCGCGCGCGCAGCCTGTCATAGATGGCGTACTGCGCCTCGTAATACCGCCAGTAGTGGTTCTCGACGAAACCGTTCCGCTCGATGCGCCCGCAACCGTGGGTGTTGTAATCCAGGCGGAAGAAGTCGAGATCGTTGCCTTCAATGACCGAGGCAATCTGCTCCTCCATCCACGCCGCCGCCGCGGGATTGGTCAGATCGAGCATGGCGCCGATCTCCTGACCGTCGAACCCGCGCATCACCCATTCGGGATGCGCCTTGGCGACGCGACTTTCCGTTCCAATGCGTTCCGCATCCATCCAGAGGCCCCACAACATGCCGGCCGCCCTGACCTTGTCGCGAAACGCCGCGACGCCCTTGGGAAAACGCTTCAGGTTAAATTCCCAGTCGCCTACCGTGTTCCACCATTGACTGTACGGCGCTGCATACCAACTGGCATCGATGAAGAACACCTCCGCGCCCACCTCCGCCGCGCAGTCGATGGCGTGCCAGACTTGATCCTCAGTGATCTCCAGTTCCGGACCGATCCCGCTCTCAATCCAACACCCGCGCCCGCGCGGTTGCGGCATGAACACGGTCTGGCGGATATGCCCGTGCATCGCCTGAATCGCGGCATCCAGATCGCCGAACGTCATGCCCAAGTGCAGCTCCGGCGTGCTGACGGTCTCGCCCGGAGTCAGCGTGCGCTGCGGCGCCGGGCCATGGATCCCGGCCCGGAAGGCCAGATGCGCCGCCGCATCTGAAGTGGCAGGCGACGCATCGAGATCGAACCGGAACACGTAGCCGCCGGACCAGGCGAACTGGCCGACAAAATGCTCGCCGGTTGCGTTGTTGCGGAGCACGAACATCGGATGACTGTACCGGTCGCGCGGATAGCGGCCTTCGATCGCGTAGCCGGCGTCGGGCAGATCCATCCAGTGGAAGTCGCCCTCATTCCCCCAATGCGGGTTGGCCATATACCCGACCGAGTAGAGCGCGGCGCCCGACGCCAGCCGTTCGCGCCAGCGCGCCGTGGTCTGCATGCGGCCGCTCCAGGTGTCCGCAACCGCAACCGCCGCGACGGCTTTGCCGGTGTTCGTGATCTCCAGCCAGCGGGTCAGCACCGCCGTGCCGTCCAGCCCGGTATGAACCTTCACCGACACCGGACGCAACTTGTGCCGGAGCGTGACGATTGCATGACGGTCAAAGGGCCGGCCCATGGCCGCCACGGGCTGGTCCCGGCGCTTGACTTCAAACCCCGCCCACTCCCAGTCCGACATCAGCAACTGCCCGTCGATCTCCAGCCGGAACGCGTGCGTCATCTCGTCGTTACC
>JBAXWO010000838.1:0-1524 GCA_037128375.1 bacterium | reverse complement strand
CAGCAGGCTGAGGCGGTCTGCGAGAATGTTCGTGGAGATCTTCTCAGGCGAGTCAAGAAACTCCGAGTAGGTGCGGGTCCCATAAATGATCAGGTCGCGGATGATGAGGATCGTCCACTTGTCGCCTATCACATCAAGGGCGGAACTAATCGGGCACCCGGATCGCCAGTGGATCTTTTCGTCGCCCATTCCGTCACTCCCTGCCGGATTCCTATGTTCAAGACACCTTCGCCCTTTACCTGAATGAGCTTTCAATGGGGGCCCGCCTTCAGTCTAGCAGTCTGCTTGCGCACCTTCGCGACCAGCACTCGTGCTACTTCGGCCCCTCCGGTGAAGGGTCCCCATCCAAGACTCACCCGCCAAGTGTGGTCGGATCGAACTCCTCAAGAAGCATCACCAGCCCGCTCGCTGTCAGTTCATTCATCCGGAGGTCCCTCAGGGGCCGATACTCCGCCGAGGTGTACCAGGCCTCCGCGTCCTCAATGCTGGGAAACCGCAGCACTGCCGCCCAGTTGCCATCCCAGTTTCCCTCGAGAAGCTTCGGGGTCGCCGACCCCGCGATCATCTCTCCACCGTAATTCGCAAGCAGGGGGATGGCATACTTCGCGTAACGTTCCAACAACTCTCCGAAGTTCTTTGCCTTTATTTGCACTATGAAATACGCCGCCTTTGATTTCTCACTCATTTGAGTCGCTCCTTGGTTGACGGTTAAGTTTTAGGGGGTGGTTTCAGGACACATTGGGTGGAGGTTGGCCAGACCGCCGATCTCTTCGGCTCGCGGCAGCCCAGGCATCGGTGACGGCCCTGCGGTGCTGAGTTGCTCAGTTCTGCCGTCCCTGGAGAGCAGTCTAGGCGGACAGCGACTGCGCCATTTCCTTGAGGGATGCTTCGATCGGAGTCGGCTTCCAGCCCAGCAACTCAAAGGTGGCGCGGTTGTCGAACGCCGCCTTCTTGCCAAGAAACGGCACCATGCCCCTGGCCTCGCTATCAAATAAGCTCATGAGCCGTAGAAGGAAGCTCGGCGCCCTACGCGATGGCACCTTGCTGTAGCCCGCGCTCCGAAGGACGCTCGCGAGGGTGGCCATCTCGACGGGCTCAGCGGTAGCAGCGATGAACCGTTTTCCAGCCGCGCCCGGCGCGGTCAGAGCCTTGACGTGCAGCCGCGCGACGTCGCGCACGTCGATCATACCCATCGCGACGTCGGGAATCATCGGAACCTTGCCTGCGATCATGTTGGTGATCGCCGCCACGCTCTGGCCATCAATCTTCGCGCCGAGCGATGGTCCAAACACAGCACCCGGGTTGATGACCACCATCTCCATCGTCCCACCCTCTGCGGCTTTCCACGCGGCGCGCTCGGCCAAGGTCTTGCTTTTCGCGTAGGCTCCGATCGGTGCGCCAGTGTCTGACCATGAGTCTGGCCCATAGGTGCCGGTATCCTTCCCGGCAATGACGGCAAAAGTCGACGATGTGAGCACGAGGCGCTTCACCCCGGCGCGCTGAGCCGCCGCAATGACGCGCTTG
>JBAXWO010000837.1:0-1529 GCA_037128375.1 bacterium | reverse complement strand
CACTATGAACGGGTCGGGGCATCGGGGTCGCATCGTCCCACGTACAATCACAGCCGACCGCGCCGCCCGCCCAGCCCTCACAATCCCTCTTCACAAGATATCGCCGATTGCTATACTCGCCCCAGTTTCTTCCCATTCCAAATGGAGATTGCCTGTGCCACGTAGGAGCCAACTCGTCTGCCAGCACCTGGAGAACATCTCCCGCGACGCCCTCCAGAAGTACCAGGCCATCATCCGCCGATACGTCCGTCACCGCCAGGGCATTTACGCGCTCTACCGCCGCAATAAACTCTATTACGTGGGCCTCGCCGGTAGCCTTCAATCACGCCTTGCAATGCATCTCCGTGACCATCATGCACACTCCTGGGACCGTTTCAGCGTCTACCTGACCATCGGCGACAGTCATCTACGGGAACTTGAGTCCCTCATCCTTCGGGTGGTCAAGCCCAGTGGCAACAAACAGAAAGGCAAGTTTGCCAGGTCCGAGGATCTCCGCCGTAAACTGACGCATGATTTCCGCAGTTCCTTCACTGCCGAAATCGACGAGATGTTCGGTAAGCCGGCCCGGCGTTCTCTCTCTCGTGTTCCACCGCCGCGTACCCCCGTATTAGACACCGGCCGCACGCCAGTTCTCGCAGCCTTTGTCAGTACCCCCCTCATCCTACGTGCCCGCCACAAAGGCCACAAACTCACCGCCCGCGTCCGCCGTAATGGTACAATCCTTTTCGCTGGCCACGTCTACACATCCCCATCCGTAGCCGGCGCTGCCGCCGTCAAGCGCAAGTCATGCAACGGCTGGACCTTCTGGGAATACGAACGCGCCCCAGGCGACTGGATCACAATCGACGCGTTAAGACGGAACTAGGGAGTGTTCGGGTCAGATAAACCTCTCATCCTGCGGTTCGGGTGGCGGCACACCGAGAAAGCGTTCCGATGGCCAGGCGAAGACATAAACCACAGGGCGATCTCGAACTTGGCCTTGCCGGTCTCGGGATCTTGGTCATTTCCGCCCTCGCCCTCTCCGGTCTCTTGCCCACCGTGCTGTACGGTCTTCTCACACTGGGAACTCTTGCGCTTGCAGTCTTTGTTATGGTCTACCTCTTCAAAGACCAAACGAATCACCCCCACAACTTCGACACACCTCCCGTGCCGTCCAGCCCTCCACCCACCGCTATCGATGTCACCTGTCCTCTATGCAAAGTCGTTTTGACCGCCCCTGCGTCCATCTCCGGCCACACTGTATGCTGCGAGGGTTGCCGTCATGTCTTCGAACTTCCGAAACCCACCATCACACGGCCCGATGCCACGTCTTTCTACTTCCCGCCCAAGCCCAAGGGTTTCACACAGCAACTCCTCTCCGAGTTGGAATGGAAACGGTTCGAAAACCTTGTGGAAGGCTACTTCTCTGCCATCGGTCTGAAGACGCGTCCCAATCGCCCAGGCGCAGATGGCGGGGTGGATATCCACCTTCTGCACCCAGACACCAATCAGGTGGGTTCGATCGTGCAGTGCAAGTCCTGGCATGTCTA
>JBAXWO010000836.1:0-1529 GCA_037128375.1 bacterium | reverse complement strand
ACCCGCTCCGCCCTCCTTCGCCAAGGCTACGGCGGGCAGGCTGGAGAAAGAGGAGCCACCCATGAGAAGCGACACGGAGAAACCCTCATCCTGCCTGCCTCCTCCCGCTTTCTGGCAAACCCTATACATAACGTCGTAAGTCCACAACAGCCTCAGAGTGGCGCGGCTTCCCGCGCAGGCCGGAACGCGAAGGCGTTCCGCTCCAAAGAGGAGGCTGATTTATGGCGTCATGTATAACAACCAACAACCTAACAACTATCACCTCTGCCCCCTTCCCTAGAGGCCGCCACCTGGCTCCCGTACAGGTTCATGCCCTATGATAAATTCGTGCAACACTCGTTGTTCGAGTAGGGACCCGAGAAAGCGGGTGTAGTTCTCTGTGGCCTCAGGACTTTCTCCTCTTCACTCCAGCGGAGCGGGTGGTAAATCCCCTCTTTCCCGGTCTTACGACATCAGCTCGTGCATGGAGGTGGCAGCCGACGTCCCGCCGGCTGCATTGCATTGGGCGCATGGCAGGCCGCCGAATGCGTTCGCCGGGACGTCGAACGCCACCTTAATTGTCTGAATTGTCTCGATCACATTGCTGAACAATCGTACATTCCACCCATGACGAGTCGACAATTCTATGATTGGCAGACAGCGGGCGGGGCCAATGATGTCATGCGGTTGGTGGATGCGCTTGAACGTGCCGAATTGAATTGGTGCGTGATCGGCGGGGTTGCCGTTAATCACTGGGCCGCCGAGCCGATGGTGACGCGTGATCTGGATCTTGTCGTCGCGGCGGAAGACATTGAGCGCGCCAGCGCCATTCTTTGCGAAGCGGGTTTTACCGCCGAACATTACGGGTGGTCCATCAACTTCACAGGGAAATCGAGCGTAAGCATTCAGTTGAGCACGGAGGCAGGCTATCGGGACTTCCCTTCACGATCCGTGGCTGCGGATGTGCATGGCATTCTCATGAGAGTGGCTTCGTTGCGCGATACCTTGGACGGCAAGGTTCGCGCTTATTCCGATGCCGGCCGACGCCAGAGCAAACGACTCAAGGACTTGGCCGATATCGTCCGACTGGTGGAGACGCACCCCGAACTTCGCGCTTGCCTCCCAGGCTCTATTCAGAGCCAACTTGAGGCCTGACGTCCCCTGTGCAAATACGGACAAAAGACCGCCAAGGAATTCGGCGATGCTGTTCCCGAACCCAAGGGTCGGCGTTTGGCTTTTGCGTGATTTAGAGAACCGTCCTCGTCCCCGAACCCTCCACCTTTGCGCTTCTTGGGTATTGGGCTTGGGTTGGTGGGGCTGCGGAGATTCCGGCGGAAATAAGCCTGGTTCTAATCAGGATCTGATGAAGGGCGGTCAAGCGACCGCCCTTTTCGTTTGTTCCAGGCATTGTAGTCTTTAGGTGGACCGTGCTGTCCCCAGCGCGGTCTGACGCCGGTAGGGACACCGGCGTCCACCTGTCAGATTTCGAGCCATGGCAGTCTTCAAGGTGGACCGTGCTGTCCCCAGCGCGGTCTGACGCCGGTAGGGAC
>JBAXWO010000835.1:0-1530 GCA_037128375.1 bacterium | reverse complement strand
GGTAGGGCGGCGGCGTCCTCGCCGCGCCGCAGGCCAATGGAGAGGAGAAGGGTTCAGGGTTCAGATCGTTGTCGACAATGATCAAGACAAGGATTATGACAACGATGGAAGATCGACAATGATTGAGACAACGATTGGGACAACGATGAAGGACCGGTTTACGATTACGACGACGATTACGGTTTACGCGGAGAGGCTCTCTACTCGTCCACCGTAATCGTCGCCGTAATCGTCAACCGAAGAGGCTGCGGGAAGGCCCGTCCCTTGCGGGGCCTCATCCCAGGATGTTGCCGCTGGCGAGTTCTTTAAAGAACCGCATGAGCGGCCAGACGCGCAGCGGGCCGTCCTTGAGTTCGGTAGGGCCGGTATAAATGCCGTGGGCGCTGGTCAGGACGCCATCGGCCATCAGGCCTTTGACGGTGGATCCGTACTCGGTGCGCCAGGTCGTCGAGGCTTTGACTTCGAATCCGACCGCGCGGTTGCCGCGTGTCCAGACGAAATCCACCTCGCTGCCGGAAGGCGTTCGCCAGTAGTGGAGTTGTCCGCCGAGATTCTGGAAGGCCATGGCGGCGCGCAATTCGTGAAGCACCCATGTTTCAAGAAGAAACCCGCGTTCGGAACCGTCCAGCGGCTCACGCAGGCGACCGGCCAGAGCCCGTGCCACCCCGGGATCGAACAGGTAGAACTTGGGACTGGCCGTCTCCTTCACCTTGGCCCGCTTGCGCCAGGCCGGAAGCCAGAAACCGATCAGCGTATCCACCAGGGTGGCGAAGTAGCCTTGGACCGTCGGGCGGGCGACAGCGGCATCGCGCGAAATCCCGGCGACGTTGACGATCTGCCCGTTCATCACGGCGGCGACCTCGAGAAACCGGGCAAAGGACTCCAGGTTTCGAATGAGGGCCTCTTGCTGGATCTCCTCCCGGATGTAGTTTCCCACATAAGCCTCAAGCGCCTCGACGGCGTAGTCGGTTTCGGCTTGGATTTGGGGCAGCAACCCCAGGCGCAACACGCGGTCGAGATTATTACAGTCGAAGTTCAGTTCGGCGGCCGTCAACGGGAAGAACTGGCGGTTGATCGCGCGGCCGGCCAGAAGATTGACGTCCATTCGCTTCAGCTTGCGGGCGCTGGAGCCGCTGAGGGCAAAGCGGTATCGCGCGCCATGCTCGGCGATCAAGGCGTGGACTTCGTTCAGCAGAGTCGGCAGACGCTGCACTTCATCCACGACCACCCAGCTTCCCCGCGGCCGGCCTTCGACCTGCTGTCGGAACGATTCCGGCTGCCGGCTGAGCGCCAGCAGGGTTTGTGTTCGCAGCAGGTCAAACCACAGCGCGTCCGGCAGAACCTGTTTCAGCCAGGTGGTCTTTCCCGTGCCGCGCGGTCCAAACAAAAAGAACGAGTGGTCGGGCAGTTCCTGATGTCGTGTAATCATGGCAGCATATTAACGGTAAATATGCTGGCGGTCTATACAAAAGATTTAGAAACGAAGGCGGCCGTGCGTTTGCTGCGAGGGGATTCGGGACGGGCCTCCCA
>JBAXWO010000834.1:0-1535 GCA_037128375.1 bacterium | reverse complement strand
CGCTGTGACTGTACCGCCCTCCCGCATGGCCGTCAAATACACTGGTCCGAACGCGCCCCGCTCCGCCTGCGCCCGGATGCCTTTGTGGCTGATCTGGCCGGGGCCGCCATGTACCTCTTACGGAAGCCATCTACGACGGCCTTCAGGTCCGGCGGAAGCATCGACAGGGCCTGATCTTGGATATCAGCAGGCACGATGAGATAATGGTCCTCGTCGTCGGATCGCTGTGATGCCAATTACCGCATTACTTGTTCGCGGAGAATATGTTACCTAGAACGTCCCCGATACCCTCATGGGGCGCAATTTCCTACATGCGAACAACATGAGTGCACTGGTCAACCTGTCGGGATTTCCGTACTTCGTAGTAAACGCGACAGCCTTTCCTCTGGCCACCGCGTACGAGCACAGTACACACGCCGCACACAATACTGCTAAGACAGGCAGGGCCACTCTCAAGTTCCGGGCCATTGGCTTCATCATGACACTGAACTCCTCACGGGTACGTCGTCCGAGGTTCCTGTCCCATCCTAATGACGTCAGGGATGTAGTGTTAGTTGTTTGACGAATAGAAAACAACCAGGACGCCGGCTCATCGCGTTCAAGGCGACTCAAGGCGATAAAAGAGGTGCGGACTTCCTTCATCGATCGTGTTCGTGAAACAAAACTGCCCCGTAATGGAGTCAAACGCACTTGTCGCCGTCCTTGTCCAACAGGCAGGCGCCGCCGCCAAATTGCTGGAGACCAGCACGCAATAGGCTCCGCTTGGGTGGCCGATACCGCTGAGCACCAGTTCGCTTCCGGAAGACGTTATGTCGGCGAAAATCCATGTCGGCGCGGGGACGGGATCGGTCGAGAAAGACACCGTGCCGAATTTGTCGGGTCGATGGAAGGAAAGATCCTTGCCGGGTACGGGAGACCAGGCAAGATAGGTGTCGCTTCCCGTTTGACCCTTGCCGCCTGGCGTGGCCGGCGTGTTCCAATTGATCCGATTTAAGTTCAACCGCAACGCCGATCCGTTACTGGGGTGCCCGTCGGGAACGCCCTGATAGACATCCGCGAATGGGAAGCGAATCTCGCTGATGAAGCCGCTGTCCTGATCCGATGAATTGTTCAGCGTGCCGATGGTGTGGCTGGCGATCAGAAGGTTGGTGAGGTTATAGGCGGCGCCCGGACCCTTGAAAGAGGAATTGGTCCAATAGCCGTCCCACGTGGCCCCGGCGGGGCCGCCTTCCGCCTCCACATACCCAGGGGTGCCGGGTACCGTCACGAACACCTCAAAATTGTCCTGTTCCCAGCAGTTGGTGTCGTTGCCGGTGTAGGTGGCATAAACGTCCGGATCTTTGGCGATGAACGCAATGTACAGGTACTGGTCATCCCACACCATCTTGGCGGTCGTCTCAAGGGCAGGCGGCGCGTTGCTGCCGTTCCAGATCATGAAGACGGATGTGCTCGCCGCGTTGACCCAGGAAGCCTCGGTCAGCATTCCGTCGATCGTAATGGTATCGATCCGCCGTTGGGCGGTGTATGACGCTCCG
>JBAXWO010000833.1:0-1538 GCA_037128375.1 bacterium | reverse complement strand
CCCGGTTCGGTCAGCCGGCAATCCGCGCCGATTTTCAGGCCGGCGACATCCTCGGAGAAGAGCGTGCGCTTCCAGTGCGCGGCACCCGTCCGCCACTCCACGCGCACGTTCTCCAGAACCACGTCGTCCGCTCCGCGGATGTTCAGCAGCGTTTCGGGCGGCGTGTCCCAGCCGGGGCCCAGTTGGCCGGGGTGCGGCACCACCGTCAGGCTGATGTTACTCAAACGGATGTTCCGTGGCCGGGTATTGGCGTTGCCCACAACCGCTGCGTCGGCGAAGACTTCCGCCCGGTAGCCGTCGATGACAATGTTCTCGATCCGCGCTGTCGCCTCGGGCTTGCCGGGCGAAATATGGAACGGCAGGGCCACATTGCGCGCCACCACGTCGCGGAAGGTGATGTTGGAGATCGCCGCGCCGGGCCCGGGCCAGAAGGCCGACTGGAAATGGAGCCCGATCCCGCCACGGGTGATGATGATGTTGGAGAACACCGCATCGCGGATCACGCCATCCCCCACCCCGATCCGGAGCACGCTGGAGGAGGACGCCACCACGCAGTTGGTGACCGTGATGTTCTCGCAGACGCGGGTCTTGTCCTTCAGCCGCGCATTGTCGGCGCGCAGGGTGATCGCATCATCGCCGGTATCGATGATGCAGTCGCTGATCGTCACGTTGCGGCAGCAGTCCACGTCGATCCCGTCGGTATTGGCGGCCGTGGAGGCGTTCTTGATATTGAGTCCGCGGACGAGGACGTCCTCGCAGCCATGTAGCATGACGCACCAGAACGTGGCGTCGCGGATGGCCAGGTCGCGGATGCGGATGTTCCTGCTCTCGCAGAATACAATCAACTGCTGGGGCCGCAGATTCACCTTGTCCTTCGCCAGGGCCAGGCCATCCCGCCAGATCCACGGGCCATAGGGGATCGGGTCGCAGAAGAACACCTTCCCGTTGCCGTCGATGGTCCCCGGCCCGGTGATGGAGACATCTTCGACCTCGATGGCCAGGATCAGGTGCGTACCGTTCCCCTCCTCTTCGCGGTACTCGCAGTTCTGCGGATAGGCGTCGAGTTTGTTGTAGTCGGCCAGGTCGGGGCTGGCTTTCAGCACCGCGCCGTGCTGCAAATGCAATTCCACGTGACTGCGCAGCCAGATCGTGCCGGTGACGAAACAGCCCGCGGGAACGACGACCGTACCGCCGCCGGCCTTGCCGCAGGCATCCAGCGCCGCCTGGATGGCCCGGGTGTTAACCGTCGTTCCGTCGCCGATGGCGCCGTAATCCAGGACATTGAAAATGCCGTTCTCTGCGGCCGCCATGATTTCTTTCATCACAATCTCCTTTGGTCTGTCAGCGTTCGGTCAAGAATTCTGCCCGAATTGTGGGGCTAATCAACGGTTCATCAAGCATTTGTGGCGGAGGGGTTGTTCTCCCCCCGTGTTTGTGGGTGTGTGGTGAAAAATGAGCAATTCAGAGAAGAAAGACGGTGAATGTTTTTTGACAGTACCTCTGCTATCCCTTCTCGCGCACCCAGTCGGCCACGGCCT
>JBAXWO010000832.1:0-1541 GCA_037128375.1 bacterium | reverse complement strand
CCAAGCCGGACGGCGTGAATTACGTCGTGGGCCGGCACGGGGCTGGACTGATTGTCGCCGGCCGGCGGGCGGCGGCCTGCGTGAGTTTGGCTGACGGCAGCACGATCTGGCGCACGCCGATCGAGGGCAGCACGGGCCGCGGCGCGCTCTGCCGGCAGGACGTGCTGATCCCGGCCAACCGGGCGATCCTGCGCCTGCGCGCCGCGGACGGGGCGGCGCTCAAGCCCGTGCGGGCGCAGACTCCGGAGGACTTGCCGTTGGGCAACCTTTACGTGTATGGCGATCACCTGCTGGTTGCGGCGCTCGACCGGTTGTATGCGCTGGCCGACGCACGTCCGGAATTCGCCCGGCTTGAAGAAGCGCTGAAACGTCAGCCCACAGCGGCACTCTATTCGGAGCGCAGCCGCCGTTACGCCGGACTCGGACGATACAAGGATGCCCTGGCCGACCTGCGGGAAGCCTGGAAACGGCAGCCTGCTTCGGCGGACGAGGAAGCCCTTCGCTCTCAATTGCTGGCGGAGTTCGACTCGGCGGCGCAGCAGGATCCCCGCGTGGCGGAGACGCTGTATGCGGCGGCCGTCGGCGCCGGGGATCGCGCGGCGAGCAGTTGGCGCCTGGCGCAATACCGCGAGAAGACCGGGAACACCCATGGCGCCCTGACGTTCTACGCCGCGATCCTCAGCGCGCCCGACGTGTCGGTCGGAATGACCGCGGGCACGGCGGACTGGGAGGTGTCGGTGCGCCGCCTGACCGCGCGGCGTCTGGACGCATTACTGGCAGGAGACGACGCGAAGCGGCGCGCGTTGCTGGGCGAGCCGGCCGCGCAGGCCCTGACGCGGCTTGGATCGAATCCGGCCGTCGCCGCACTCGTCGATGTGGCCAGTTCCTTTCCCGGAACCGCAGCCGGCAAGGAAGCGGCGCTCAAGGCCGCGCAACTGGCCTCAGACCGCGGCGATCTGGGAACGGCGGAGGCGATCCTGTTTCGGGCGCTGACGCTGGCGGCGCGGTCCGATCGCGCGGCCGTGCTGTCGGAACTGGCCCGGCTCTATGAACGGATGAAATGGCCGGACGGTATCGTCCGGTTGCGCGACGACTGGAAGCGGTTCGGCGGCGGCGACCCCATGCCGGAGTCCGTGGCACGCGCCATCACCAACGCCGTCGCGACCCAGCAGGCGGCTGCGGCTCTGCCCCTGCCCCCGTGGCGGCTGCGCTGGCGAGCGAAGATTCCGCCCTACAGCGCGTACCATGTTGTGCCCGCGGGACTGGTCTACTGGGAGCGAAAGAACGAGCAAACCGCGTTCTGGGACAAGAACGCCAAGAAGGATCCGACGCAGGTGGGATGCCTGGCGCTGGACACCGGCGCGGTGCGCTGGAAACGCGACACAGGGATGACTGCACGCTGGCTGCAAAAGGCCGGTTTTCCCGACATGCCCCAGATGGATCTGCAGTGGGCCGAGATCAACCTCCTTCTGCTCAACGGCGGCAGCGGCGAGTGCGTGGACCTATGGTCTGGCGCCGCCACGACGAACAGAGCGCTCGGG
>JBAXWO010000831.1:0-1542 GCA_037128375.1 bacterium | reverse complement strand
CGGTTGAGCAGGCGCTGGTGGTCCAGAAAATCCTGGACGGCGTCTATGAATCGTCGGCGAGCGGGAAAGAAGTCCGCATCCGCTGACATCGATCGCGCCAAAAGACAGGGGGCCACAAAAGACAGGGGGACAGGCAAATAGCATGCTCTTCTTTCTCCCCCACTCTGTCTATTGTACACGGCTGGTTCAGGCCAGCGGCGTAATGCACTGGAGCATCTGACGGAACGATGCCGCGTCAATCCGGTCCGCCAGGGGAAATTCATGCTCACCGGCGTGAATGACCGTCAGGCGGTCCAGTTTCAGGTCGCTGACGGCATGCCGCATGGAAGGCGTGAGCTTCGGGGCGGAGGTATGCTTGATTTCAAAACCCCATCGCTGGTTTCCGCGGACAACGAGAAGATCGAGTTCGGCGCCGCTATGGGTGGCCCAGAAGAAGCATTCCTCCCGGTCGGCGCCCAGATGGCGTACGAGTTGATCCAGAACAAAGCCCTCCCAGGAAGCCCCCAGCTTCGGGTGACCTGCAACATCGTCGGGTTTGCGGAGGTTGAGCAGGGCATGGAGGATTCCGCTGTCCCGAATGTAGATCTTGGGGGCTTTGACCTGCCGCTTGGACAGGTTCTCATGCCAGGGCAGCAACTGGTTCACCACAAGCGCGGAGGTCAGCCGGTCAAGATATCCACGAACCGTGGTATCCGCCACGCCGAATGATCGGGCAAACTCCGAAGCATTCCAAATCTGCCCATGGTAATGAGCCAGCATGGTCCAGAATCGTCGCAGGGTCTCGGCGCTTATGTGAAAACCCAGTTGCGGCAGATCCTTTTCCAGAAACGTGCGGACATATCCCTGTCGCCATTCATGACTTTCCTGGGCGGTCGCCGCGAGATAGGAGCGCGGAAGTCCGCCCCGAAACCACAACTCCTCATGATGCTCCACGCCAACCTCGGACAAGGCGAATCCGCCGACTTCATGATAAAAAATGCGTCCGGCCAGACTTTCTGAAGTTTGCCGCAGGAGTTCGGGCGAGGCGCTGCCGAGCACCAAGAAGCGGGCTGGTAGCGGATCGCGATCCGCCAGCACACGCAGCGTGCTAAAAAGGTTCGGGATTCTCTGGATCTCGTCGATAATGACAAGCCCGTGCAGGTTCTTCAGTGCGAGCATAGGATCTGAAAGTCGTGCGATATCCTCCGGATCTTCTGCATCGAAGAAATGCACGTTGTCAGGCCATGCTTGCGATAGCATCCGGGCAAGCGTGGTCTTCCCCACCTGCCGGGATCCCACAATGCCCACGACACGATGACGCCTCGTCAACTCGATGAGTATGGCAATCTCTTTATCCCTGTTGATCATGCCAATAACTATACATTGAAATGTCGGCCTTCGCAACTGATATTTCAATGTTGTTGCCGGTTAACCTGCCTACGCCCCTAGCCAGGGCCACCGGAACGAGAGAAGACCGAACGATGGAAGACCCGTCCGTAGAGAACGGTTTAATTAAAATTGCCGCCTTCATCATCAGACGCTTGCCTCTTTGGGGCCTAATCG
>JBAXWO010000830.1:0-1561 GCA_037128375.1 bacterium | reverse complement strand
TGATCGATGTGGCCAGCGGCAAGCCTGCGGAGCGGCAGATCACGACAGGCTCGATCCAGAAAGAAGGGAAGTTCAAGGCCGACGCCTCTCTGCCTGGCATCGGGGAACTGACCGCTCCGATCAGCTACTACAAGGGAACCCTGGCGTTCGTGGCCATCCAGGGCGACATCACCGCGGCGCCCATGTACAACGACAGCCGGTATCACAATATGGGCAGCGGGTCTGTGAACCTGATGAAGCCCATCGGTGAATCGGTGCCCAAGGCCGGCGCGGGACCGCAGCCCGTCGCGCGGCTTGAGAAGCCCATCCGGGTGGACGGAACCGTCGCGCCGGATGAATGGGGCAAGGCAACGTTCTCGCTCAGCGGACCTGTGAATATCTTTCCGACCGCCCAGCGAGCCCAGGGGGCCGCCGATGGCGCCACGACGTGGATCAGCTACGACGACCTGGGTGCCAAGGTTTACCTGGGGTGTGACAGCAATGCGCTTTACGTGGCGGCGGTGGTCACCGACGACCGGCACTTCAATTCGAATACGGGCGAAGATATTCTTAACGGTGACGTCATGCAGGTGGGGATCGCCGCCCCCAAGAACGTTCACTGGAATCTGGGTCTGGCCCTAACACCGGATGGGGTCGTCTTTCATCAGGCGGAGGGGTCGACCAATTCCCTGAGCCAAGTGGCCGGCTATGCCGTCACCCGTTCGGAATCCGCCAAGAGCACTACCTACGAGTTGCGTCTGCCGCTGGCCGCCCTGGGTCTGGAGCCGGGCGCTGAATTCGGGTTCAACACTGTCTTCCTCGACGACGACACGGGGAACGGGGCACGCTACTGGCTCCAGTTGGGGCCCGGCTTGGTGGGACGGGACAGCAAGACCGCTCCTCCCTCGAAACTCTATCCCCGGTTTATTCTGGCGAAGTAGACGCGGCGGTTAAGCGCGTCGTACCCGAATGGAGGCGAAGTATGAAGCTATATCCCGCATCTCGGATCTTGAGCGCTGTCAGCAAACGGTGGCGTTTTCTTGCCTGTTCCCTGCTGGTGTCCCTGACGCTGGGTGGCGCCGGGCGCGCGGCCACACTCCTGAAATCCGGTCCGCCCGAGCGGAAACCGACGGACCTGGCGCCCGTGACCTGGCTGCAGGTGCCGTCGCACCCGCCTGTGGAGATCGTGCGCGATGGCGTTGCGAAGGCGGTGGTTTATGTGCCTGACCCCAAAACAAGGGCGCTTCTTAATCTGACGGGAAGGAATAAGCCAGTTTTCAAGCAGATGTTTGACCAACTGGTCGAGACGGTCGGCCTCACCACCGGGGTTGAGTTGCCTGTCGTGACGAACGCGCCTGCCGCCGACCAGCCCGCCATAGTGATCGGCGACTGCGAGGAGTCGCGTAAGGCCGGAATCGTTGCCACGAATCTCCCGGTCGAAGGATTTGTCGTCAAGACCGCCCCCAACCGCGTCTATCTCGTCGGCAGCGCGCGGGGAGGGGATGGCACGGCCTGGGCGGTGGCGGATTTCCTAGAACGGTTTGTCGGCGTGCGCTGGTACTGGCCGACGCCCTATGGCGGA
>JBAXWO010000083.1:0-8321 GCA_037128375.1 bacterium | reverse complement strand
CCCCGCCCAGGGCGCGAACCGTGATATATTTGAAGACACGCAGTTCAGAGATGCACCCCCCGAACAAATGAAGATAGTACAGCATGTTACCCGCCCCAACCCTTTTCCAAGCGTGCCACGACCTCCTCAAGACGTCGGCCCCGCGAGGCTTTTACCAGAATCCCATCGCCGGGACGCACCCGCTCCCGAAGCCAGTCCGCCGCCTCATCCGCTGTCTGGCATTGCTGAACCTGTCCATCCGGCATTCCACCCGCCAGCGCCCCCTCCGCGATGTGGCCGCCCAACATCCCCACCGTCACCAGGCCGGCCCAGGACTGCCCGCCTACCAGACGCCCCAACTCGATATGTTCCGCGATCCCCGTCTGGCCAAGTTCCAGCATGTCACCCAGCACCAGCCATTTGCGGCCGGTCAGCGCCAACTCCGCGAACGTCCGGATGGCGGCCCGCATGCTGACGGGATTGGCATTGTAGGCATCATTGATCACCGTTACCTCATGAATCTCACGGCGCTCCCATCGCATGGCGGGCAGCGCAAAACGCCCGAGGGCCTGACCGATCGCCGGCCAGGACACTCCGAACCCGCGCGCCACGGCGATGGCCAGCAGAAGATTATGCAGATTGTGCTCCCCCGCCAACGGCGTGCGAAAGGCAAAGACGTCTCCGCTTGCGCGTTCCCTCACCGCCCACCCGGCTCGACCCTCGTCACTCCGCACCAACCTGTAGTCAGCCTCGGCCCGCAGGGACGTCGTCACCACGGGGCACCCCGCCATTCCCTTCAGCAGATCGGCATACGCCTCATCCAGACTCACCACAGCGACACCGTCCGCGGGAAGATGAGTGAATAGCCTCCCCTTCTCACGGGCAATGGCCTCGACCGACTCGAAGTGTTCCAGGTGGACCGGCCCCACATTGGTGATCACCCCCCGGTCAGGCTGGGCAATGCGACACAGCGGGTCCATTTCGCCGGGATGACTGATCCCCAATTCCAGAACACCCGCACGCGTATCGTCCGCCATGGCCAGCAGGCTCAGCGGCAGGCCGATCTCGTTATTCCAGTTCCCGCGAGTCCGGGCGGTGGGCAGGGTGGTCTCCAAGAACGCGGCGATCAGTTCCTTGACCGTCGTCTTCCCGACGCTCCCCGTGACCCCCACAATGGTCGGATTGAGCCGGCGCCGGTACCCCGTCGCCAGTGCCCGCAAGGCCAACGCCGGATCGTCCACCACAAGCAACGGCACATCAACGGATAACCCGCCGCGCACCCGCGCCGCGCTCACCAGCGCACCGACGGCGCCCTGCCCGGCGGCCTGGGCGATAAAATCGTGCCCGTCGACACGCGTCCCGCGCAGGGCCACAAACAGGGATCCGGCGGTTACACTCCGTGTGTCGTGAACAACGGCCGTGACGTCGGCGGGGGCCCCGGGCGTCCACTTCCCGCCGCACCATCGGGCGAGTTCCACTGGGTCGAAACGCGGCATGACGGCTTATCCTGATTCTTTCCGCAACAGGTTCCTCGCCACATCGCGGTCGTCAAAGAGAACGACCGTATTGGCACATTCCTGCGTAGTCTCGTGCCCTTTTCCGGCAATAAGAATCACATCGCCGTCACGGGCTTTTTCGAAGGCGGCGGCAATCGCGGCAGCCCGATCTTCAACGATCTCGCCCTGCCACCGCCCGCCGAAACCAGCCCGGATTTCCTCGATGATCTGAAGAGGGGGCTCACGCCGGGGATTGTCCGACGTCAGGATGACCAGGTCAGCCAGATCGGCCGCCACTTTCCCCATTAACGGGCGCTTCGCCTGGTCCCGGTTTCCGCCGCATCCAAACACAACCACCAGCCGCCCTTCCGTGAAGGCCCTGAGGGTTTTCAGCACATTGGACAGGGCATCATCCGTGTGCGCATAGTCCACAAACACGCGCCACCCCCGACCGGTCGGAATCTCCTCAAGGCGGCCGGGCACCGTCCGACAATTGGCCAGCACATCCACCACCCGTTTCTCATCCACCCCCAGGGCCCGGCTCGCCGCGTAAGCAGCCAGGGCATTTTCGACATTGAACCGTCCAAGCAGATTGAGTCGCAGGCGGCTCTCCCCCCATGGACTCGTCACCCGAAAGGTGCTGCCCTGACGATCCAACACCACATCCAGCGCGCGCACCGACGCTTCATGCTCCAGCCCATAGGTGACCTTGTCTGCCGCAATGTCCCGATCGGCCGCCAGGCGACGGCCATACGGGTCATCGGCATTGATCACCGCCACGGATTTCTTGGCACGGCGCCCCAAGCCCAGGAATAATTTTCGCTTCGCCTCGAAATAACCCTCCATGTTCTTGTGATAGTCAAGGTGATCGTGCGTCAGATTCGTGAAGATCGCCGCGTCGAAATCGACACCGTACACCCGGTCCTGATCCAGTGCGTGGGACGACACCTCCATCACCGCACTCCCGCAGCCGGCGTGCAGCATCTGGTCGAACAGCGATTGCACATCCGACGCTTCGGGGGTGGTGCGACTGGCCGGAATCACACGTGACCCAATTTCATACTGGACTGTCCCCATCAACCCCGGGGCCAGCCCCGCCGCCGCCAGAATATCCCGCAGCATGAAAGCAGTCGTGGTTTTACCGTTGGTCCCTGTTACCCCCAGCACGCGAAGGCGGCCACTGGGATGCCGGTAAAACGCGTCCGCCGCCTCGGCCAGGGCGCGCCGGGCATGGCCCACCTGGACATGGGTTGCCTCGCGGGTGAACAAACGGGCCTGCTGGGAAACGATAACGCTGGCACCGCGCCGGATGGCATCCTCCACGAAATCCACCCCGTCCTGACGCTCGCCTGGAATGGCCACGAACAGGTAACCATCCCGCACCTGACGCGAATCGTAGGCAAGCCCGCTGATCTGGCGGTCCCGATTACCGCGAACCCCCAGATGGGGCACGCTCTTTAGAAGTTCGTCCAGTTTCATGGAATGACACGGGCTTGGGACGCTATGGCCCGATCCTCGATTGGCTGCTCCGTCGAATAAATGCCAAGATAGCGCGCCGCCTGTTCGGCCACCTCCCCGAACACCGGCGCCGAAACAATGCCCCCCGTATGCAGCGGCTGGGGCTCATCCATCACCACGATCATCCCGAACTCGGGGTTCTCCGCGGGCATAAATCCGACAAAGGACGCCATGTAATCCGTCTCCGAATAGTGCCCGCTGACCGGCTTCTGGGCTGTTCCGGTCTTGCCGGCCACCCTGAACCCGGCCACCGCCGCCTTGGTGCCCGTGCCGCCCGGTTCGGTGACCCTTGCCAGAATATCCCGCATCACGGCCGCCGTGTCGCTCCGGATGCACCGGCCTAACGCCTGGGGTTCCCGGCGCACCAGCACCGTTCCGTTGGGTGAGACGACCTCCTTGATCACGTACGGACGCATCATCACCCCGTCGTTGGCAATACCGCACAGCACGCCCAGCATCTGCAGCGACGTGAGGGCCACGCCCTGCCCGATGGCAATCCGGCTGGAACTGATGGCCGACCACTTGGAGACGGATGCCAGGATGCCGGCCTCCTCGCCGGGAAGATCAATGCCCAGCCGGCTTCCGATGTTGAAGCCGCGCAGGTAACGGTCCAGACGCTCGTCCCCGAGCATGATGGCTATTTTCGCCGCCCCTATGTTGCTGGATTTCTTGATGATGTCCGCCACGCTCAACTGGCCATAGGGGTGATAGTCGCGCAGTACTTTCTTCTGGTACATCCACCGGCCATTTTCCGTATTGAAAATCGTGTCGGGCTTCACAATGCCCTCATTCAGGGCGGCGGCAATAACAGCCACCTTGAACGTCGAACCCGGCTCGTAAACAAAGCCGATGGCCCGGTTGAGTTTCTGCTCGTCCCGCGCCGAACGGAAGTCGTTCGGATCAAAGCCGGGACGGTTCGCCATCGCCAGAATCTCACCGGTGCGCACGCGTTGGATGATGGCCATAGCGGCCTTCGCCCGGTGGCGTTCCATGGCGGCATCCAGCGATTTCTCCAGCATGTACTGAAGATTCTGGTCAATGGTCAAAACCACGTCGGCCCCGTCGCGGGGTTGGATCTCCTGGATGCGGCGGTCCAGCATCTCACGCCGCCGTCCGTCCAACTGGCTCTCCAGAAGGCCGGGCGTTCCCTTCAGGTATTTCTCCATGCACTGCTCGACGCCGCCCGATCCGATGCCATCATGATTCACGAATCCCAGAATGTGGCAGAGAATCATCCCTTGCGGATAGGAACGGGAGGTGGCGGCAGTCTGATGCAGACCCGGCAGTTTCAAC
Organism: bacterium; assembly: GCA_037128375.1. Lineage (GTDB taxonomy): Bacteria > Verrucomicrobiota > Kiritimatiellia > CAIKKV01 > CAITUY01 > CAMBRF01. Next base: position 4,035 of record JBAXWO010000083.1, on the reverse strand, counting down.
CGGGCCACAGCTTCGGCCTTGTCTTCCGGGACATACCGGGAAAGGTAGGTGAAACGCCGATCCGCCTTGCTCAGCCGGGTGGTGATTTCAGCCGGGTCCAGTCCCAGTACGGCCGCCACCTGCACCGCCACGTCATTAACCGCGTTGCTGGCGGTCAGCAGTGCAGGGTCGGCCCAGATATCCTTGACGGGGACATTGGACGCCAGGATGTTGGACGCCTGGCTGCCATCCAGAATACGCCCCCGGGGAACCGCCAGCGTCTCCTTGTACGTCCGGGTTTTGGACGAGATTGAACGCGACTGGGCCCCCTCGCCAAGGTGAAGAAAGACCAGACGACCCGCCAGAACCGCCATCGTCAGACTCAATGCACCGGCGATGGCGACGTATCTGGCGGCTCCATGTTTCTCAGTCATTCATCACAATCCTGTCAACTCGCGCAAGACGTCCGCCCGGCCTGGTTTCAGGTCCCATCAGGGTATCGATCGACCCGTCCGCACGCAGCCTGACAATTTGGTCGCGGCCCGGCCAGGTCATCACCAGACCATGCTCCTTCAACGCCGCCTCGACATTGGCCGGCGCTTGCATTCGAGCCCACGCACACTGCTCCTTGACGACTCTTTCACGAAGTTGGTCCCGCTGGGCCTCAAGTCGTTTGATCTCACGACCCAGGGCTTCGGTCCGGCTTTGAACACACACATAGAACAGGGATAATCCCGCCATTACCACCAGCACCAGGGCGAGCCGCGCAGGGAACATGTGTCCTGCCTGTGTCTTCTTCCGATTGCGTCGTGACATACTATTCCTTCCTTTCAGCCGCCCGCAGCTTGGCCGAGCGTGCGCGCGGATTGACCCGGCATTCCTCTTCTGAGGCCGTTACCGGTCTGCGGGTTAAGACCGCCACCTGTGGCAGGCTACCCATCCATTTCCGTCCACCCTCAGGCAGGGACTCCCAGCGTCCCTGGTGTTCCGAAAAAAAATGTTTAACGATCCGATCCTCAAGACTATGGAAGGAGATCACCACCATCCTCCCGCCCGGCGTCAACAATCCAAGCCCGGCCGCCAATCCCCGTTCCAACGCCTCCAACTCACCGTTCACAGCGATCCGTAACGCCTGAAACGTCTGGGTGGCGGGGTGAGTACGGCCACGCCGCCCCCCGTACACCCTCATCACCAGATCGGCCAATTGACCTGTCCGGACGAACGGATCCTGCTGCCGTACCCGGACCACATGCCGCGCAATGGCCCGCGCGCGGGGCTCCTCGCCGTATCGCCTCAGGAGATCCGCCAGATCGACCTCAGGAAGCGTGTTCAACAGGTCCGCCGCCGTCAGCGCCTTCCCGCGATTCATCCGCATATCCAGGGGCCCATCCCTCATAAAACTGAACCCCCGCTCGGGATCGTCCAACTGGTTCGACGATATCCCGATATCGAGCAGCACCCCGTCCACACCCGCAATGCCATGAGCCGCCGCCACCTGATCCATCTCCGCGAAACTCGAACGAACCAGCGTGCATCGGTCCGCCCACTCAGCCAAGGCCGCCCCCGCCCGGACCAGTGCGTCCGCATCCTGATCCAGAGCCAGCAAACGCCCTTCCGGTCCGATCATTTCGGCGATGGCACGGGCATGCCCGCCGCCGCCCACGGTGCCATCCAGATAGACACCGCCCCGGCGGGGCGCCAGCCAGTGCATCACCTCATTTGCCAGTACCGCCCGATGCATGGGCACTCTTTCCCGTCCCGCCGGGTGGCGTGGTGCACACCGCCGTGCTGACAATCCGGAGCCCGCGATGCTCCGCCTGCCTCAAGCCCAAAGCCGTCCCCAAGGTTGCCGGGCTTCCCTGCGGAAGTCGTAACCAATGGAACCCGCCGTCCCGCCATCCCGTAATGGCCCCATTCATCTGCATGAACCGCGCTATGGTTGCCATCTTCATCAGGTATCCTCCCTGGTCACCCGCTTAGAAGCCCACGTAGCGGGCAGCCTCACCCAGATTCGCCGCCCCCGTGGAACTGACCTGTTTCCACAACTCCGGATTCCACAACTCAAAATGATCGATGGCGCCAATCAGGGTCACCGAATCCGTCAAATTCGCGTAGCCGAGTAATTCATCCTTAACCCGAATTCGCCCGGCGGTATCCCACGGCGCCAACTGCGACTGCGAACCCAGGATGCGAGTGAACTGGCGGGCTTGCGCATCGGCAATCGAGTGACTCCTGACCGCCTGAAGACGCCGCACCATCTCACGCGCCGGGAAAACCAGAAGAAAGTTGCGCCGTTCGACATCGGGAAGCACATAAAGACTGCTCGGAACACCCGCGTGCTCCCTCCATTCCGCAGGAATGGTCAGCCGCCGCTTGGGATCCAGCAAATGGGCGAAATTTCCGACAAAAACGCCCTGTGCCTCCCCAAACGATCCCGATCCTGTGTTCACAACATCCACTTAAGCCCCACAATGGTTAACTCACGCGACACAATAAAACACTTCGCCCCACCCAGTGTCAATCAAATTTTACAGTTTTCCGAGTGCGGAGAACGTGGCGGAGCTCTCGGCATGCCGTCTTCTTGCTTGCCTGCCCGCTCCCGCCATTGTAGAAGTTATCCGGCAAACAACCATGAGGTGAAAGCAATGTCTTCTCTCCACGCAACAAGTCCTGCGGCGGCCGACGCTCTCGAGTCTGGAGGCTCAACGAAACCTCTCTTGTTTGAGGTGGCGTGGGAGGTGTGTCAACAACTCGGGGGAATCTACACCGTCATCCGCTCCAAGGTGCCAAGTCTCGCCGAACAGTGGGGCAACCGGTATTGCCTGATCGGCCCCTACAATCCCCAAACCTCACAAACAGAATTCGAGGAATCGCAACCCACCGGCGTACTCCGCGATGCCCTGAACGCCCTCCGTGAACAGGGCATTGAAGCCCACTATGGCCATTGGCTGATCACCGGGCGGCCGCGCGTCATCCTGCTCAATCCCCGCTCCGTCTGGAGCCAGTTGGGCTGGATCAAATACCTGCTCTGGGAACATCACGGGGTGGGCCTTCACGGTCAGGACGATCTGATTGACCAGGTCGTGGCTTTCGGCTATGCGGTCGAACAGTGTTTCCGGGCTCTCGCCAAGGTTCAACCCGCCCGCCGGCCTGTCATCGCCCATTTCCATGAATGGATGGGTGGTTCAGCCATTCCTGAAATCCGCCGGTCCAACATCCCGGTCTCGATCGTTTTCACCACGCACGCCACCCTGCTGGGTCGCTATCTGGCCATGAACGACCCCTGGTTCTACGATCATGTCCCGTTCGTGGACTGGGAAGCCGACGCGCGCCGGTTCAACATCGAGAGCCAGGTCCGCATCGAACGTGCCGCCGCGCACGGGGCCCATGTCTTCTCCACGGTCAGCGACATCACCGGCTACGAATGCGAACACCTCGTCGGCCGCAAACCGGATATTCTGCTTCCCAACGGACTCAATATCGAACGCTTTGTGGCCCTCCATGAGTTCCAGAACCTGCACCGCGTGAACAAGGAGAAGATCAACCAGTTCGTCATGGCCCATTTCTTCCCCAGCTACGCCTTCGACCTCGATCGCACGCTGTACTTCTTCACCTCCGGCCGGTTCGAATACCGCAACAAGGGGTTCGACCTGACCATCGAGGCGCTGGCCCGCCTCAACTGGCGCATGAAACAGGCCGGCACCAATCGCACGGTCGTCTTCTTCGTCATCACCCGCCAGCCCATCCGCTCCATTAATGCCGAAGCCCTGCGCCGACGTGCCATGATGCAGGAAATGCAGCACGACTGCCGGACGATTGCCGAACAGATCGGGGACCGACTGTTCACCGCCACCGCCACGGGCAAGTTCCCGCCCCTCGAGTCGCTGGTGGACGATTACTGGCGCCTGCGCCTGCGCCGCCTGATGCATGCGTGGAAAACCAATAAAATGCCCACCGTCGTCACCCACGACCTCGTGGACGACACCCACGATGAGATCCTCAACCAGATCCGGTCCTGTTCACTCTTCAACCTGCCCGGGGACCCCGTGAAAGTGG
>JBAXWO010000829.1:0-1564 GCA_037128375.1 bacterium | reverse complement strand
GTTGCCCTGCCGGGTCAGCTTTTCTACAGCACCCAGATACCAGTCTGCCTCTGGTTCATTGCCCGGAACAAATCCGGGCAACCCTCACCCGCCGCTTCGCGTCACCCTCTCCCAGTGGGAGAGGGTCAGGGTGAGGGTAAGCGTGCCCAGCGTGACCGGAGAGGCGAAACCCTGTTCATAGATGCAAGAAAGCTGGGCACGCTTATAGACCGCGTCCACCGCGAACTGACGGAAACCGACATTGCCAAGATCGTGGACACCTATCACGCGTGGTGGGGAGAAAAGGGGGCTGGTAAATACGAAGATATTGCCGGGTTCTGCAAATCCGCCAGCACCGCCGAGATTGCGACACACGGCCACGTTCTGACGCCCGGCCGGTATGTCGGTGCGGCTGAAGTCGAGGATGACGGTGAACCCTTTGAAGAAAAGATGCCGCGTCTCGTCGTGGAACTGGAGGGTCAGTTTGCGGAGTCGGCCAAACTTGAGGCTGTGATTCGCGCCAACCTGAAAGGGCTGGGGTATGGCGGCGGCTGACACCATGACAGAGTCAGAAACACGGGAATTCAAAAAGAGCCTTGCCGAACTCAAGGAAGGGTTGATCTCCATCTCTGCCATGCTCAACAAGCATGGAACCGGTGAGTTGTGGTTTGGCATCCGGAACGACGGCACCCCCGCCGGGTTGGACATCAACGAGAAGACCTTGCGCGACATCTCGCAAGCCATTGCCGCCCACATCGAGCCACGCATCTATCCGCATGTCACCCGGGAAGCCGTCGGGGCAGTCGGCTGCATCAAGGTCACGTGCGAAGGCTCGGACGCTCCCTATTATGCCTACGGGCGCACCTACATGCGCGTGGCGGACGAGGATCGGCAACTGACGCCCAAGGAGCTTGAGCGGTTGATCCTGCGCAAACATGATGAGCGCCATCACTGGGATGACCAACCCTGCCACAGGACCGTGGCCGACCTGAATCGCACGACGCTCCGGGCTTTTGTTAAGCGCGCCGGATTAACGTGGGACACGCCCGCGAACGCACTGGACAAACTGGGACTACTCAGGAAGGGGAAGTTGGTGAACGCCGCCTCCTTGTTCTTTGCCAAGGAGCCGCCGCTGGAATTGCGTTGCGCCGTCTTCGCGACCACCGACAGCGCCACCATCATTGATCGCCATGACTTCCGCGGCGACATCCTGGAGTTGATCGAAGAAGCCCAGAAATACATCCTCAAGAACATCCACATCGGCATGCGCCTTGAGGGGCTCTACCGTAAGGATGTTCCTGAAATATCCGTGGAGGCCCTGCGCGAAGCCATCATCAACGCCTTCTGCCACCGTGACTACCGCGACCCGGAATACATCCAGGTGGCCATCTTTAAAGATCGAGTGGAGATCCGTAACCCCGGCTGCCTTTATGGCGGCCTGACGCTGGAAGATCTGCGGCATGGGCATGTCTCCCGCCGCCGGAATCCGCTCATTGCCGATCTGTTTCGGCGTATCGAAATGGTGGAAGCTTGGGGGCGCGGCATGCCGCTGATCCGCAAGAACGCGCCCTCGGTAACGTTTCGG
>JBAXWO010000828.1:0-1566 GCA_037128375.1 bacterium | reverse complement strand
CTCGCTTGGCGGGGCCGACGCCTATCTCTTCGGCTTGCTGGCGTATGCCTATGCCGCACAACTGGACTATCCGGCGGCGGAGGCGGCCTACCGGAACGCGCTGATGTTCCAGCCCGACAGCATGGAATGGCGGATGGGACTGTGCCGGGTCGCCTTCAAGCAGGGCAAGTTCGAGGAAGCCGCCTCCCTGTTGGAGGCCATGCTCGTCCATCAGCCGGACCGGGCGGAGTTCTGGATTCTGCAGGCCAATGCCTACGTGGGAATGAAGAAGCCACTCAAGGCGGCGGAGAACCTGGAGGTGGTGGTCAGTCTCGGCAAGGCCACGCCCGAGATTCTGCACATGCTCGGGGATATCTACGTCAACGAACAACTCCACGCTCTTGCGGCGGCGGCCTATGAGCGGGCCCTGCGGGCCGACTCGGAGACCGGCGGTAAACCTGACCGTCATGTAAAGAACGTGGAAGCACTGGCCGCCCGGGGCGCCCTGTCCGAGGCGGACGCGCTCCGTCAATCCCTTGTGAGGAGCTTTGGAGACCAGTTGTCCTCCCAGGCCCAGGGGCGGCTTCTGCGGGTTCAGGCCAAAATGGCCGCTTTCAAGGGTGAAGGAGCGGCGGTGGCCCAGGCCCTGGAGGATGCCCTCAAACTCGATCCGTTGGATGGCGATGTGCTGATGCTGCTGGCGCAGCACTATGCGGGCTCAGGGGATACGGAGAAGGCGTGTTTGTACTTCGAGCGGGCCGCGGGAATCGAGAGGTTCGAGGCGGATGCGCGCCTTAAGCAGGCCCAGTGTCTCGTCAAGAACGGCCGCTTTCAGGACGCCGTGCCCTTGATCAAGAGGGTTCAGGAGATCCGACCGCGTGAAGATGTGGCCCGGTACCTGGAACAGGTGGAAAGGGTGGCTCGCTCCAGAAATTGAGTCGGCATGGACGATGGATGAACAAGAACAGGTGTGTCAAAAAGAACAAAGGAGGAACAGTGAAACGGTATATTTGGTTGACGGCGATGGCGGTGGCAGGCGCCAGCCTGTGCTCCGCGCAGGACATGACGAGGACAGAGGGAATGGCCGAAGGGACGGGTTCCGAACTTACGCAGGAAGCGGCTCCCTGGCGGGTTTCCGGAGGGCTGGTCTACAAGAACTGGCTCTATGAACACGATGCCCTGCAGCAGCGCGCCCCCATGTCTTCAAAGAATGCCAACGACTGGGAAGGCGGCGACACGGACGGAAACGGCTCGGGGATCCAGGCCAAGATCGGCCGCGGTGACGGGTGCCTCAATGTGGCGTTCACGAAGTCGGACTTCACGTATGCGCTGACCATGCCAGGTGGACATCACGAGATCGAAACCACCGCCCGCGATTTCGAAGCATCGTGGTCGCAGATCAGGGGGCGGAACAATCAGGGTGAGTGGGGCTCTACGATGGGGTTCCGGTATCTGGGGATGCAGAAGAGCGTCACCATTACGGAAGGAAACACGACGGCTGATGGAAGCGGAAACATGAACTGGATGATGTTTCTGGGCGGGTACGACGGCAACTGGCGGCCCTTCGATACGCCCACGTTCCAGGCG
>JBAXWO010000827.1:0-1568 GCA_037128375.1 bacterium | reverse complement strand
GCAGCGCTGGTATTGATCTACAATGAGTTTCCCGTCCTGGACTCTGCACTTTGTGTTCTCCAGGCCAAGTCCGCGGTAGTTCGACACGCGTCCGATGGAAACGAGCGCCCGCTCGACGTCGTACGTTTCGAGCGTCTTGTCCTTGTTCCGCTGGATCGTCAACTGACGATGGAGGATATGATGAAATCGCTCGCGCTTCCGATTGTTTTAGTGGCCCGTTCAGGGTTGGGGACAATCAACCACACGCTGCTGTCGATTCAGGCCCTGCGTCAGGCGGGACTGACGGTCATGGCGGTTGTGCTGAATCAGGCGACTCCGGGACGCCCGGGCTGGATCGAACGGGATAACCGGAAGACGATCCAGAAGATGGGGGGCGTACCGGTGCTAGCCAGTCTGGGCTTCGGGATGACGCTGCCCCGCGTGGCACGGCTATTGGCGCCGGTTGCGGCGCAGGTTCTTACGGGGCGGGAGACAGCCTGTAGGTCGTAGTGCCCGCCGGGGTTGTCTCGGCCGACAGCTTGGACTCCCATAACGGTGGCGCCAGCACTCGGCCTTGATCGATGGTGAACTCGAGGGGCGGCAAAGCGGCACCGGTCGGGGCCTTTAGTTCCAGATCTCCATTTTTCAGCCGGATGTTGACACTTCCCGAAGTGGTTGCAGGCACCCGCAAGGTGATCTGACCAGACACTTCGGTAAAGTGGCCCTCCCTGCGGAAGGAGAACTGTACGCGGCGAAGTCCGTTGCTCACCATCATTTCCGCCTGATGACGGAGATTACTCCAGGGCCAGCCGAATCCCTGGGCGTGGCCGCTTATTTGTACCTGGTTCAGTGTTTCCGGATCAAAGACCAGCTGCATGTCGCAACCGTCGCAAACCACCTCCACACCGGTGGACGCGTCCGGAGACTTGATCGCGTAGTTGATGTCCGTATAGGCTGGTGTGGCAGCCAGGCCGGAGGCCAGCAGGGCCAGGCCGACGATCGGTACGCCGAGAAGTAACCAAAGCGGGCGCGAGCGGACGACCGTTTGAGCCGGATCATCTTCGTGCTTGGGGATGCGGAGGACAAAGTAGTAGAGCAGAAAAGCGATCGCCGCGGGAATTAGTGCGGACCAGAGCACGTCCGAGGCGAAGTGTGCCCCGGCCGCCATGCGTGCCAAGCCGATCAAGGTGCCCAGGGTGATCGCCGCCGCCGCCGAGGCGAGGGCGAGAAGACGGCGGCGGCGCAGGAGGAAATAGAACACGATGAAAACGTAGCCCATGGAGCTATGGCCGCAGGGAAAGGACTTACCCCGTCCGCTCAGTCCCTTCTCGAGGACCGGTTGGTATTCCCACCGGCCGCCAAATTGGGTTGTCTGCCGGGGCCGGGGCCGGCCCCAGTGATCCTTGAATACGACATTGACGAGCAATCCGGGGCCGAGAGCCAGGGTCAGAATCACCAGCAGGGCATGCCGGCGCCAGCGCGTCAGGGATGGGCGACGCGGGCTCCATAGCAGGAATCCTAGCGTGCCGAGTCCCAGGGCGAGAGCTGGCCAGGTTCCGACGGTGTAGAGCAGGCGCCAGAGTTTCCAC
>JBAXWO010000826.1:0-1568 GCA_037128375.1 bacterium | reverse complement strand
GGAGGCGCAGGGGATGGAACATACCGGCGGAATCATCCATGACAGTAATGTCCAGCCGACGGTCGCGTTATTGCGCAAAGGGATTCAGGCCATCAAGGAGAAGTTTCCGGCCCGGGACGTGGCCCTCTACATGGCGATCATGCTGGGCGCCGGCGGGGAGTTCTGGGCGGGATTGTCCGAGGCGGTGGCCGCGGAGATTCCCGATTTGAGTTCGGCGCTGGGCGCGCCCGGGGCCTGATCTGGGAAGACACGGATGAAAGACGAAACCTGGCTGATTGTCGACACGGAGACCAACGGGCTCCTGCCGCCGGTTTACGTCGTCGAAATTGCGGCGCAAAGGATGTGCGGGTGGGAACCGGTCGGGGCCCCCTTCCAGATGCTGTTGAATCACGAGGTGCCCATCGATCCCGGGGCGGAAGCCGTGCATGGCTATTCACGGGAGTATCTCCGCCACCATGGCGGGGATCCGCGGCAGGTTCACCAGGCGTTTCACGAGTATGCGGGGGATCTTCCCATTGTGGCCTACAACCTGTCTTTCGATTGGGGCCGTGTTCTCGCCCCGGAATACCGGCGGCTGGGCGTTCCCGTTTCCGGCGCCAAGGGATTCTGCGCCATGACCCTGGCCCGGCGTGTCATCGACGACACGCCCAATCACAGGCTGGAAACGCTGAAACAGCATTTCAGACTCGGCGATGAGAGGTCGCATCGGGGTCTGAATGACGTGCGTACCACCGTCAGGCTCTTCCAGCAGGTTTTTCGGGGCCGGCTGGAGCCGGCGGGGATTGTGGGGTTTGAGGCCGTCGCCCGGTTTTCGCGCCGGACACCCGTCGCCCGTTGCCGGGCGGAGTTGCGGAAAGGGGATGCCGGATGTTCCGCCATCGCCTGCCCGCTGACGGTATAAACAGGTTCGTCAGGAGAGTGAAATGAGTGTTGCCATGCCATCCAATCATGAACCGCTGATCTGCAAAGAGGAGACCATGCGGTACCGCGCCTTCGGCAGGACCGGCATGAAGGTGTCCGCCCTGTCGTTTGGCTGTATGCGGTTGGTCGATGATCAGCCGTATAATACTCCGCTCATTTCGCGGGCCATCGATCTGGGAGTCAACTATTTCGAGTCCACGCGATATTATCTGGGCGGTGTCTGCCAGCACCGCACGGCCCCGGGGCTGGTCGGTAAGACGGCGGGTGTGATCGTTTCCGGCAAGGAGGGGATCGGGCCCGACCAGACCGCCTACCGGTTCCGGAAGGAGATCGAACGTCAGCTCGATATCCTGGGCCTGACCCACTTCAAGTTCTTCCAGGTAGGCTGGTTTTCCTGGGAAATGATGCCGCACCTGCTCAAGCGCGGGGGCGTGCTGGAGGCCCTTCGCAGCGCGCAGAATGAAGGGCTCATCCAGCATGTCGGGTTTACCGGCCATGACACACCGGAGAACTTCATCCGGTGCATCGAGACGGGCCTGTTCGACAGTCTGACCGTTCCCTACAACCTGGTGAACCGCATGTACGAACCGACCATCAAGCGGGCGGGTGAACTGGGCGTGGGGGTGGTGGCGATGTGCCCGGTCGCT
>JBAXWO010000825.1:0-1570 GCA_037128375.1 bacterium | reverse complement strand
TCACAAGCGTAGCGACGGTGCCCCGTTTCATCCGAAAGGGGCAGGCAACGGCTACGTCCTCACATTGGGTGATCGGCGTGTCTACATAGCCGGGGATACCGAGAATACCCCCGAAATGAAGGCTTTGACGGGAATTGACGTGGCCTTCCTGCCGATGAACTTGCCGTACACAATGACCCCGGAGATGGTTGCGGACGGGGCAAAGGCGTTCAGGCCGAAAACGCTGTATCCGTACCATTACGGCGAGACGGACCCCTCACAACTCCCGGGTCTGCTGAAGGACGAACCGCAGATTGAGGTCAGGATCCGCAGGCTGAAATAGCAAGACTCCCGAGGCGCGCCATGTGAGGCTACTTGCAGAACGGCGGCGCAAGGACTAGGGGGCATCGGGGACGCAACCCCATGAGTGCTTGCCAAGAGGGGCGCTGGCAGGGCTTCTATTCCGGCACCTGGTAGTTCAAGCCGCTACTGAGCGCGCTGGATCTGCCGAATCAGCGCATCCAGTCGATCTAGGAACCGGGACCGGTCCTTCGGCCCAAAGGGCGGGGGGCCGCCGCTGATCAGCCCCTCGGCACGAAGATCCCGCATCAGTTCACGGGTGGCGAGGGCACCGCCGACATTGGCATCGGTAAACGGCTGGCCGGAGGGCGCAAGCACCCGCGCACCGCCCTTGACACACTGCGCGGCAAGGGGGATATCCGTCGTGACGACAATGTCATCCTTGGATATGTGCTCGACAATCCATTGGTCGGCCGCATCGAACTGATCGCCTACCACGACAAGCCGAACCGCCGTTTGATCGGGTATGCGCATCCTTGAGTTTGAGACGAACGTGACGCTCAGCTGGTAACGCTTCGCCACCCTGCAAATCTCCTCTTTCACGGGGCAGGCGTCAGCATCAATGTAAAGATCCAACAGCGTAAACCTTTCCGCACCTCCCGGTGCCGCCATCGTCGTTCAACTCGTATGGAAACTGCATTGGGGAAGCTTCCATCGGCACTCCCCACTAGCGACAAGCCGCTTGCTTCGGCGGCAGATAGCTGTGCCCGTCATGAATTTCACGAGCAACGCGCATGCGATGAGAGCGCCAACGATAATACCAATCCAAAGTGAGATCATTCTAGTCCTGCTTTCCTGCCGTCAGGTGCTTCTCGATTCCCGCCAGAGCATGACTGACAAGATCGCCGTGGCCAGCCCGCCGACAATGCTGACCCATGTGGGAATGGGCACTCCGTTAACAGTGACTTCCCAACCGAACGAGATGCGGATGATGTGGCCAAGGCAAACGAGTGCAAAGACCACACTGGCTACTTTCGCGAAAGGCTTCATGTCCACATTCACTTCCCCCTCTACTTCCGCCGCTTTGAAGCAACCCTCTTCCCCCTCACAACCTTTCTGCCCTTCTTCACCACCATCTCATCCAACCTCTTCCTGGCTTCAGTCTTACCAATGCCCCTGACCGCCATGATTGCCGCCTTGGATGCTGCCTTGAGCTTCAACATGCCGGACTGTCGCTCCCAAAACCGCACACCACCAACAGTAACCCCGGTCAGTTTGCCCAGTTCCTCTT
>JBAXWO010000824.1:0-1572 GCA_037128375.1 bacterium | reverse complement strand
TGGCAGCGCGTCAGGGCACTCTATGTCACGCCCGATGCGCCGGTGGCGAAGACGAAAGGCCGACGAAAATGAATGTGTTTTTCACCGCGGATACAGGAATTTCCGCCTATCCCACAGGGTCTCCTGCCAGCCACTGATGTAGCCCTCATCCTTGCAGGCCGGGCATCCCCACACGATGGTGGTCGGATCCTCTTCCCAGTATCCCGCGATGATCGGAGCAAGACAACGCACCCGGCCAGGCCGGCGCCGGCACTGGATTGCCGTCACCCAGTCGTCATCGCCTGCAGGGCGCGATGTGACTGCCTCAATGATGGACCCCGTGTACTCGGCCATCCTTCGGGCCGGGCCGGACTTTACGGCGAACTGCCCATCCTCGTCGAGATAGTGCAGTACATTGGTGACCCACGTATTTCCCATCGTATGCCCCTCAGAACAACTCGTAAATCGACTCCCGGCCCAGGTGTTTGACGAACTGGTGGATCTGCGAGAGCAAGGTGCCGGGGCCACCGATGTGAATCCAGTCATCGACACTGCCCCGGAAGCAGAACCGCTCGGTCACGAAGGTGCGCGTCTTCTTGTCGACCAGGACAAGTCTCATGACCGCCATGAAACTGGCATGCCTTACCTTCTCGGCGGCCGACAGCGGTCTGCGGCCGAACTCGGACGCCAACCGGTCGAGTCCAGACAGATCGCCGGCCTCATGCACGGTGATCATGTTCTTCTTCACCTCGACTCGGAACTGCCACGGTTCCCCGTGTTTCCGTAACGCTATCTCCACGAGCGCCACTTCCTCGGGCAGGATGATCTGTCCGGACTTCTTCCTCAGGAACACCTGGCCGTTCGCATTCTCATAGACCTCGTAACCGTCCGGGATGGTGACCGCCAGTTGTCCGTCGGGTTCCATCGAGAAGAAACAATTACGCTTTCCCGTTTTCGTGGTCTGCTCGTGCAGGTAGTACGTCTTTCCGGTACGCGCTGTATGTTGAACACTCACAGGGCCGCGTCCTTCTCCCGCCCGGATGCCACCGGTGCAACCTTGGCCGGCAAATTGTACGCCACCTTCATACCGTCGGGCTTCACCATGCCCTCCTCGCATAAAGCATCCACAAGGGCTGTCAGTTCCTCTTCGGAAAGCTGCTTCCGGAACACTGCATGTAATGTGCTCCGGAGCGTCTTCATTGTCCGGGGTTTGGTTTCGGCACGTCGAACCAGATCTTTGACGGCGACCTGAACCTGCGCATCGAGCGCTGGCTGAGGTGTCGCGCGGGGTATGGTGGCAATGCCGGCTGACCGGCACACGACGATGCCTTTTTCGGCAAGATGTTTGATCAGCGCATCGAACCCAGAGTCCTTCGAGATGATGTGGAATCCCGCGGCTGGGTCCTGAGCCGATAGCGTCCCGATGTAGTAGGCGATGTGGAAGTCGAGCGCGTTCCGCCCACCGGTTTCGAGCAGCACGTACTCCGCATTGCCACCCAACGCTTGGAGTGCCATGGCGAGCCCGAGTGGGATTTTTCCCTGATTCGGGCCAACGAACACTTTGACCTTGAACGATCCGTCATTGAGGAGCGC
>JBAXWO010000823.1:0-1574 GCA_037128375.1 bacterium | reverse complement strand
ACAAGCGGGAGAACTCCAAGCTGTATCGGCGCCATGTCGGGGCGTAATTTTAATATTGTGCGCTGTGCGGCGCCAGGCGCCGTGTCTGCCTCGCGCTCGGCCCGAGCCGTCATGGGTATGCCACCGTCAGACAGAATGATGACATCGGCGTAGACGCTGCCACTGCCGGCTGCAAGCCGTTCCGGGCAACTGAACTCTTCACCTGTATCCGTGAAACGGAATGACCCAGCTTTGCAGAACATAACACGCCGTTTTGCCAAGAGATCTGCCGATTGCCCCCAACGGAAAAGGCGTGTGCGCAGTTGTGAGAACAGCGTTACCTCTTCGCGCTGGTAGACCAGACGCTCGTCTTCCGGACTCAGGATCGCCAATCCGACCTGTTCGCGCAAATCCCCCTGCGGCCATGAGCCGTCAATCGCGTGTTTGTAGAGCCTTCGCATCTGTTCACAGCGACATTCATCAAATTCGGCCGTCTTCCAGCTTTGTGCCAGATCTCTAGTGGCCACTGGCTGCGCATTCCAGAACTGGAGCACTCTCAAGGGGGTGTTCGGAAGCCCGGTCAGCCACTCGTCCTTGCTGGCGGGGACGCTGTACGGAGAAAAGGGAACCACGACAGATGTGCCGTTCTCGATGCGCACATAAAGCACCGCCACGTATAGGAACCGGTACTCGTCGGGCACGTCCCTCATGCGGAGTAGGCGGATGTCGCCCGCACTGACAGTTGTGTCAAAGGGCCTTATCCCATAACGGGTCAGGTCTGGTTCGGCCACCATAGTTTGCTCTTGATTGCTTTGGGCCTCACAAGCCTGGACGTGCAGCCTGCGTTCCAACTGCCAGCGCAAGAGGAACTTCTTGCGCACATCCGAGACTTCGGCCAGTTTGAAAGGCGGCAGTTTTGATCGTTTCATGAAAACACCTCATCAGCGGGTTCCATTCCCCGCCTTCTCAATAAAGAGTTTCAGTTTCTGATTTTCCAGTGAATTGAGCCAAGAATCGCAACATATCTTCAGCTCTGGCATCATGCGCCGGGTCATGTAGGCCCTCGCGCTCGCCGTGAGGCAATCCGGCCCCCAATCGAGTGCTTCGAAAAATGTCAGTACCTTGGTCCGCTCGTTGTACAACTGCGACTGCTTGCAGGGAACCAGGTCTGACGCCGCCAACGCCTTCATGTCGTGCGCCCCATTCAGGAAACAGGCCAGCAGGATCCTTTGCACTGACCGTTTGGGGTTCTCAAAGGTGTCCCAGACATGACGGGCCTGACAGGCGGTGGCCTGTTCAACGGCGTCGTCATCCTCTTCGGCAGCGGGTTCGGCATAAACGCCTTCCAGTTGCGCCTGAAGGTCATTGATCTCCTCATCGAGGCTCTGCCGACGTGTGACGACATAACGTTTGTGCCCGGTTTCCGAGTCGGTCTTTTGAGCGATGTCGAATCCCTCTTCCGCAAGTATCCAACGGGTGATGTCACGCTGAATCACGCGGGTCAGGATACCCTCGAAATGCGACTGGTTGGAACACCCCTGCCAGAGCCGGTCTTTGTAGGCCTTTCCCTCGCGTGTCTGCCTCTCCGACACCCC
>JBAXWO010000822.1:0-1578 GCA_037128375.1 bacterium | reverse complement strand
GGGATCGCCGAGGACCACGCGGTGACCTTCGCCGCCGGGCTCGCGCGCGCCGGCCTGCGGCCCGTGGTGGCCATCTACGCGACGTTCATGCAGCGGGCGGTGGACCAGGTCATCCACGACGTCGCCCTCCCGCGGCTGCCCGTCATCCTCGCCCTCGACGCCCGGCTGGAGAACGGCACATCCTCCCTCCCGCCCGAACGCCTCAAACTTTTCCTCGCCGCCCTGGTTGCCGCCTGTACAATCCCATCCGCCAGCGAATCCTTTATAAGCGCGGCCATGTACTCCACTGTTTGCGCCGTGGCTTCCCAGGGATCGGCCTCGGCCTGGACGAATCCGGGATCTTGGCGCAAGACGGCCGCCGCCTGCTCTCGGGACACATCCCAAACCCAAAATGCCGGGGTTGTTCCGGGATATTTGGCGCATAACGCGGTGACAGTGGTCCCCCACTGCCAGGGATGCTCGTCGGGATCCGGATCGTCAGGCGGTTGCGGATCCTCGATATCGACAAACCTGTTGCTGCCCAGGACCTGGTTTACGGCCGCCTGCAATGCGATTTTCGAGCAGGTCAGGCGGCAGGCCCACCAGATGACTTTCGCCGCCATCTTGCAGACATTACCGCGCAACGTTTCGAACACTTGCGGCTTTTTGGCGTGGGCACAGGCATAGGCAATCACGCGCACGTCATAACGGAGTTGCGTGGGGAGTTCCTGCAGCCAGGCCATGGCCCCGAACGTCAGTGGGTAGAGCAGGGCGCCCCCAGCCATGACGGGCCAGTCCAGAAGGTCAGCAGAAGACCGCAGCGGGCCGTTTGCCACCCGCTTCGCCGCGTCCTGTACCCATAGCACGATTTCAGGCGTGATCTCCACGCCGGACGCTTGGATGATCACCAATGCGTCTCGCGCCATGGGATTCAGTTCTGGCTTGTGGACCTGCATACACTACCTTACTCCACGGGAGGCGGTGTCGGAACTGCCAGAGTGAGCGTCTTGACGCCGGTGACAGTGGTGGTGATATGCCCCGTGTTGGCCTCGGGCACTTCCTGAACCGTCACGTCCCATGCTGCGACCGCCGGAGTGGCGACTCTGCCAGTCCACACGGTCACCGCGGTAATCAGGCAGTTATAGTTCTCACCGATCAAATGCGCGCCAGCATCGTCCTCTTGGTCTTCGTGCTGGCAGGCGATGGTGATGTTACCGGATACCAGCGCGGATCCTGTTGCACCCGTGCCACCCAGGAAGTCAATCGCGCCGAACTTCTTAGCGACGGCGATACCATGCGCCGCCTGCTGCAGAGTGTTAGCATGGGCATTGGCGGGGTGGTTGTGCCCGCTCAGATCCATTGTGGCATGGCTCTTGTTATTCGTGGAGATGGCAATCGAGGTCAGGACGGCGTGTCCCACCAATGCCCCGATATTTACCGGGACCGTGTTTGAATTTGCCACGCATTTCAGATTGGCCGAGTAATCGTGCTTCTCATTGAACAGGGCGCTGGATTCCTCGTTACCGGTTTCACCGAGAGCCTGATCACGATCCTTGTTCGTGGTTTTTCCTGTCCGCTGCATCTTCCAGCCCGCCACAC
>JBAXWO010000821.1:0-1578 GCA_037128375.1 bacterium | reverse complement strand
CATGTGCGTTCCCCATGGCCGGTCGCACCGCATGCCGAAGCGGCTGCACATGCGATCGGTACCCGGATGCAGCGGTACGCCATGCTCGCGGGCGGGCGGGCACAGGATCTCAAACATGCGCACCGTTTCCTCCGGGGCGTACTCGGGCTTGTACAGATGATCCGACAGCATCGCCGTGCCGCCCAGCAGCCCCACGAAGCCGTGCCAGGTGCGCAGCTCCGTCGGCGTGATGTTCCAGATGGGCCGGGTGTAGGTCACGTCCGGATCGTTGGCGTAGAGTACGCCGTTGAAGAAGGCGGTGCCTGCCACGGCCGGGACACAATCCCGGATGCAGCACGCATGCGGGGCGTCCCACAACGCGCAGGAATCCGGACCGATACGCGAGGCGTCGGCCAGGCCCACGGTCGCGCGGTTGAATCCTGAGCAGGACAGCAGGTACGAGTCCTCGCCGATCTCATCGCGGTACAACCGGTAAAGATCGCGCAACGCCTGGAGGTGCGTCTTCTTCGGGTCGTGCAGCCGACCGGCCACGTTGTTGAAGTCGATCTTGAAATAGCAAAACCCGTCCTGCACCGCGCGGCGCACGACCCGGCGGATAAAGGCCTGCACACCCGGATGTGTCGGATCGAGCCAGTAGGACGTCGGTCCCCAGTTGCCCGCGCTGCCGTTGAGTTTGCCGGCGTCGTCGCGCTGGAACCAGTCCGGGTGGATATCAAGCATGCGTCCGTCCTTCAGGTTCTCCTTCTCACCGGCATAGTTGAGGAATGTCACCTTCTCGTGCGCCACGAGCGGCCCCAGCCAAATGCCCGGGGTTGCGCCGGCGCGGCGGATGGCCTCCACCACCGGCTTCCAACCGTCAGGGAACTTGTCGTTGCATTCCCAGTCGCCCGCCTGGCGCTGCCAGCCGTCGTCAACCTGGATAACCTGCATGGGCAGACGATCCCGCCGCGCCGCCACGGCACCGGCCACGGACACGACGTGTTTGGCCGTAACGCTCGGCCCGCCGTCGTACCAACTGCACCAGCCGGTGACCGGGCCGCAGTGCGTGCGCGCCCCCAGCACATCGGCCAGCCAATGCGCGTAGCCGACAGCGGCTTCGGCGCACGGCTCAACCAGAACCAGCACCGTCTCCGACCAGCGGGTCTCTCCCGGATCGACGCGCACGTCGCACATTTCGCCGATGGCGTCCAGCCGGCAGTCAGCGCCCTCCACGCGCCAGTCGAACTGCACAACCGACTCCCCGCCGGCTGCTGCCAGGTAGAGGCCGCGTGTGCCCTTCTCCGTGTACAGCGTCGCCACGTTCGAATGCCGGCGCCAGCGTCCGTCGGTCGATTTCTCGTCCTGCGGCAGGTCGGCGGGAACCGGCATTCCGAATCCTTCGTGGTCCCGCCGGGTGCGCTCGTTCCGGCTGGGCAGTACCTCGGCCAGCGTGCCGCCGATGTGATCAATGCTGCCCAAATGCCAGGCGGCCGGATCGCCGTCAACCTTCAGCCTCGTGACAGCGGAGTCGAGCAAGAGGAATTCCGCAAGACGGAACGGAGCATCGCCTCCGTTGTGAATGGCGGCTTGAATCGTGAA
>JBAXWO010000820.1:0-1581 GCA_037128375.1 bacterium | reverse complement strand
AAGCGTTGTATTCCTTGGCGTTTACTTCGGATGAGACCAGCACCTTCCTCGCGGTCAGCAAGGATTTCAACTCACCCTGTTCATCCCGTCCTGAAATCAATGGGAGGGCGACCTGGCCGCCAGAAATCGCGGACTGTTGCATCGCCAGCATGATCTCGGCGCCCTTGAAGGCGCTTTCAAACCGGCAGGGATGCGGCTTGACCCCGTCAAGCCAGTCGGCCATGTCATTGATGTAGGGTGGCATATCGAGGTCATAATTCATGACTCCTTCACCACTCTGGCATCCGTCGCGTTGGGTCACGGCCCGCCAGCCGCCGTTGGTGAGGACTTCCGCGAACCCTTCGGTCCCCTGGGCGCCCATGCGGCACTTGCCCCACCATTTGGCCACTTCCGGCTGGTCGGGCGCACCGCCGCCGCATTCATAGATTCCCCGCACGCCGTTGGCGTATTGGACAAACCCCGCGATGTAGTCGGGGGAAGGGTGGTTATCCGTGAGTTTCCCGCCGCCGGCTGCCTGGCCCATGACCCACGTCGCGTCGGCCTCGTCGTTATACCAGCGGGTATAGTCGATCAGGTGCGAGAGCATATGGGTCATCCATCCCGTGGCGGTGCCGTACACCGTATGAACCCGGCCCAGCGCGCCACTGGATATGATTTCCTTGACCTTGCGGTAGTGCGCCCCGTAGCGGTGCTGATGACTCACCACTGCCTTGATCCCGGATTTGGCAATCAGATCCCGTATTGAGAGCAATTCGCCGCTGGTGAGGGCTACCGGCTTCTCGAAGGCGATCAGTTTGGCGCCGCCTTCGATGGCCGCCTTCAGTAGGGGGGTGCGGAGGTTCGGCATGGTGCAGAAGCAGAAGACATCGGGCTTCAACTCCCGGGCCAGTGCGCCGGCATCGGTTCCGGTCTTGACGCCGCCGCCGATTTTGGCGGCGGCAGCGTCGAGGTTGGAGGCGTCAATATCGCACAATCCGACAACTTTGAACCGGGGATTGGCCTGGAATGCCACGGCATGATGCATGCCGCGTTTTCCGGTGCCGACGACCATCGCGGTGTATTGTGAAGCCATATCAGTCATCTCCTCAGGCGTTGGCCTTGTCCCATTCCAGGCACTTGGCGATCACATGGTCAACTTCGGCCTCCGTCAGTTCCGGGAACATCGGAAGGCTGATGCAGGTGGCGGCATTGTGCTCGGCATGGTTCAGAGGGCCGACGATGCGGGCGTCCTTGCCCCACGGGAAACCAGCCTGCTTGTGGATCGCGATGGAGTAGTGGGTTTTCGCATCGACGCCGTTGTCGTTCAACCACTTCAGGAATGTGTCGCGCTTCCCGGCATCCTTGACTTCGATGACATACAGGTGCCAGACATGGCGATAACCCGGCTTCGCATAGGGCAGGTCGAAGGCCTTGACGCCCTTGAGTCCGGCGGTGTAGCGGGTGGCCAGCTTGATGCGGTTGTTGTTCCACTCGTGGATATGCTTCAGCTTGGCACTGACGATTCCAGCCTGAATGTCGTCCAGCCGGCTGTTGAAGCCGAAACTGTGGACATTGCGCGCCGGGGATCCGTGGGCGCGCAGC
>JBAXWO010000082.1:0-8386 GCA_037128375.1 bacterium | reverse complement strand
GTCAGACCGTATCGTGGCTGGCCTCATTTTACTGGGAATCGCCGCCTGCGTCCTGTTCATCTTCGTCAAGATTGTCGCCATCCTGATCAATCCCAGCCTGGGGCTGAACCCCAGCGAAAGAACGGGAGTCATGCTGCTGCTGCTCGTACCGGTGGTGACCGCGGGACTGATCCATTACCTGATGCGCCACGACACCCGCCTGGAAATGGACTTTGACCGGGATGATCAAAAGTGGATTCTCTCCACGCTGGCCGGATTCGCCGTCATGAGCGTGATCATGGTCTCCCTGTCGAGCCTCAAGGGCGACATTCAGGACGAATTCATCCAACGCGTGAAGTTCATCTCCTCACATGCGCTGTTCGCCCTCTGGATCGGTTACGGGTTGATCATGGGGCTGGCGGCGGTCGACACCCTGTTTCGAGGGAATCGTTTCATCATCTGGGCGGGCGTGGCCACCGTCACCCTGCTGCTGCCCGCGATGCCCCTGCTGCAAAACGCCTACAACAAGAACCTGCTCCGTACGGATGGCGGCGCCGAACAGAACCGTCACGACTTCGGCTGGCAGTTCGGCAACTACCAACTTCGCGGCGCCGAAGCCATTACCGAGGAGCTTTCACCCGACGAGGAACCCCTGCCCAATCCTTCCTTCCCCCCGGGCATGGGGCCCCGCGCCGTCTTTTTTGGCGGAACGGACCCCGGCCGCTTCGTCCCGACCTACATGATCTATTCCGCCGACGTTCGCCCGGATGTCTACCTCATCACGCAGAACGCGCTCGCGGACAACACCTACATGAGCGTCATGCGCGATCTCTACGGCAACTCGATCTGGATCCCTTCCGTCGTGGACGGCAGCCGTTCGTTCCAGCAATACGCGGAAGACGTCCGTACGGGACGCACCCCGGCCAGCGCCGACATCAAGATCGAAGGCGGCCGTGTCAGTGTGCAGGGCGTCGGCGGCGTCATGCTGATCAACGGCATTCTGGCGCGGATGATCTTCGAACATAACAAGGCCCGTCATTCCTTCTACGTTGAGGAAAGCTACGCGATCCAGTGGATGTATCCCTACCTGAGTCCTCACGGCTTGATCATGCGGATCAACCCCGAACCCCTGCCCGCCCTCAGCGGGGAGGAAATCAGGAATGACATGGATTTCTGGGACTGGTACACCCGGCGCCTGTGCGGCGACAAGGGGTTCCTGCGGGACACCTGCGCGCGAAAATCTTTTTCAAAACTACGCACCGCCATCGCCGGCGTGTATGTCATTCGCGGAAACAACGAGAAGGCTGAACGGGCATTCCAAGAAGCTGTGGAACTTTACCCAATGAGCCCGGAAGCCAACTTCAGACTGGCCGATCTCTACCTCCGCTGGAACCGCGGCCAGGAGGCCATCAACGTCATGGAGACCTTCTGCCGACTGGATCCGGGCAATGACCGCGCGGCGGGCTTTGTTCAGGACATGAAAAACAGGGCGGCGCTGAACGAAAAACGGATGGCCATGGAAGCGGCGATGAGCGCCAAAACGGGCACGATCGGCACCGTGATGGAATTGGCCGATACCTACCGCAAACTTGGGATGATTGGGCAGGGCCACAACCTCCTGCGAAGCCTTCTCTCCCAAAAGGGGTTTCCACCGGAAGCGTGCCTGCAAGTGGCCCAATGGGCTATGCAGGATCGTAATCTTGAACTGATGGAGACCGCCTTGACTCGGTACACGGAAGCCGTCCCCGCCGACGCGCGGGGCTGGATTGACCTGGGCGCCATACGTTTTGTCCTGCAACGCAACGACCAGGCGTTTGATGCGCTCCAGAAAGCGATCAGCGCAGGTAAGGAATCCGCCGTATCCATGTTGCGGAATGATCCACGCTTCGATCCGGTCCGGTCGCATCCGGCTTTCAAGCAGCTAATCGGTCAACCTTGATCCCGCCCACGCCTCTCCCTCATCACCGGTCGGTGTTCCCGAGTGCACCCAACTCGTGGGCCAGAACGCTCAACCCGTACAGGGCGGCGGTCTCCACGCGGAGAATACGGGTCCCGTAACTGATGGGAATGGCCCCGGCATCCCGCGCTGCCTGACTCTCAGCCGGAGAAAAATCGCCCTCCGGACCTATCAACAGGGCGAACGAATGCGGACGCCGCGCCGCCACGTCCGCGAGACACCTCTTCAGAGGCACCGCCCCGGTCTCCAGTGAACCCACCAGCATCACGTCCACCTGGGGCCGTGACTCCATCAGGGCCTTGAATCTGACCACGGGTTCAACCTTTGGAATCCACGCCGTGCGGCACTGTTTGGCAGCCTCAATGGCGATACGCTGCCACCGGGCCGTGCGGTGCTCGGCCCGCTCATCCTCCAGCTTGACCACACCGCGATCGGTCATCACCGGATGAATGACCCAGACACCCAGTTCCGTGGCCTTCTGGATGATCCACTCCATCTTCTGGGCCTTGGGGATCGCCTGGATCAGCATGATCGCCGCGGCGCCGGGATCCTGACGGCGGCGCTCCACAACGCGGACGGTCACCACCCCGTCATCGACCCCCGCAATCTCCCCGACGGCCTCTCCCCCGTGGCCGTCAGACACGACAGCCTGATCCCCCGTGCCCACCCGCAGGACATCCAGCCAGTGATGGGAATCATCGGGTCCAAGGCGGATGAGGGGGGCCTGCCAGGATCGAGGATCGACAAAACAACGCGGCGTCATGTTTCCGTCTTGGCCTGCTTCAGGACATCCCTGGCCTTGAAGAACTCCTCCGAGCGGGTGCGGAGCTTATGCGCCATGGGGTAATTATCATCCGTACAGGCATCGCTGAAATCCTTCAGTGCCTTTTTCTGCCTGGAATTCAGATGATTCGACACTTCAACGATTACCCGTACATGCAGGTCGCCGTTACCATGGCCATCCACGCTCGGAGCGCCCTTCCCCCGCAAACGGAACATGCGCCCGGTTTCAGTGCCGGCCTCAATCCGCAGTCGCGCGAATCCCTCCGGGGTCGGAACCTCCACCTCGCCGCCTAACGCGGCAATGTGCATCGGCACCGGCACTTCACAGAGTATGTCACTGCCTTCCTCACGGTGAAACACGTCATGCGGACGGACATGCAGGATAACATACAGGTCGCCAGCCGGCGCCCCGCGAACTCCGCCTTCCCCGCGCCCGGCCATCCTGAGTCGCGAGCCTGTCTCGACCCCTCTGGGAATCCGCAGCGTGATCCGCTTGCGCCCTTTCTGGCGCCCCGTTCCCCGGCAGTCCTGGCAGGGCTTGGTGATGATCCGCCCGTTTCCGGCGCAAACCGGACAGGTTTGGCGGACCTGGAAAAAACCGCTGGCGGAAACCACCGCCCCGCGCCCGCCGCAATGCCGGCATGTCTCTTCCTTGGATCCTGGTTCGCTCCCGGTGCCCGAGCAGACCGCACACTGCTCAGTGATCGGCAGCGTGATTTCCCGTTGCGACCCGAACATCGCCTCCTCAAAGGAAATCTCCAAGTCAAACCGCAAATCCGCGCCCTGCTGGGGCCCCGTCCGGGAGGACCGGCGAGCGCCACCACTGAACAGGTCTTCAAACATCCCGCCCCCCTCGCCGAACAGACTTCCAAAGATATCCTGAAGATCTGAAACGTGGGTGAAATCGCGCGAAAAATCGAATCCGCCAGGCCCGAAACTCGACTTCAGGCCATCGTGACCGAACTGGTCGTACTGCCGGCGTTTCTCGGTGTCACTGAGCACTTCATAGGCCTCACTGACTTCCTTGAATTTCGTCTCGGCCGCCTTGTCGCCCTGGTTCCGGTCCGGGTGGTACTGCATGGCCAGCCGGCGATAGGCCTTCTTCACCTCATCAGCTGCGGCCTGGCGACCAACACCCAGCACCTCGTAGTAATCCCTTTTCCCCGTCGCCATTCCGTTCCTTCCCCGTATGACGTCACACTGCCGGGACGTCGTTCAGGGACTTCGTCGCCCCTGTTTGCGCTGTCCGGTTCAGATCCTCTTTCAGGAACGCCAACACATCCTTGAATTTCAGAATATTGTCCGGGGCAACCTCCACCAACAGCTCATGCGCCGCAATCATGGTCTGTGTAAGTTCACTCTTGTTCGAACCGTTTTCCAAAACGCGGACCGAGGCAGGCATCGTTTGTGCCACCGCCCCGCCCTGTTCAATGTGAACCAGATGGGCCAACCCCAGCATCTTGACAAGAAAAACATTCTTCTCGCTCAGGTGGCGCAGGACCAACTCGCCTTCTTTCTTCTTCAGGTGGACGGCCAGTCCCGCCAGAACCCCCATGAACGTGCTATCCATCCCCAGGCAATCAGACATTTCAACCAAGACCCGGCTACACCCTTGCTCCAGCGCCGCCATGCCGAATTGCTTCAGGCCCGGGGCCACCTTGAAGGTGCCGCGGCCATGCACACGAACATAGGCCACGCTACCATGTACGGCCACTTCAACGTTATCTGTCGACATTTCCATAGTCACCCTCAAACCTGATACACGCTAGCATCCGAGGCGGTCGCTGTCAACGTGGGGAGAAACGACCACCACAATCTCCCCCTTCACTGTGCGGGTTCCAAATGCGCACCGAATCTCCTTGGCCGTTCCCCACAAGGTTTCCTCGAACTTCTTCGTCAGTTCCCTCGCCACAAACACTTCGCGATCCCCGAAAACTTCCTCAATTTTTTCCAGGAGCTTGAACAGCCGGTAAGGGGATTCGAACAGTACCACAGGAACCGGACATTCAGTGAACTGGGCGAGCAGCTTCTGCAAGGCGCCACTCTTACGCGGGGCAAACCCGGCGAAAACAAACCCCCCGGCCGGAAAGCCGCTGAGCGCGACAGCGGTTGTCACGGCGGAGGGTCCGGGAATGGACGTGACGGCCAAACCCGCCCGGCGACAGGCGGCCACGACTCGGGCTCCCGGGTCGGACACCGCCGGCATACCTGAATCGGTAACCAGGGCGATCGCGGATCCACCCCGGATCCGCTGGACAATCCCCTCGACGCGGGAGGCCTCGTTGAACTTATGACAACTCACCATCGGGGTGGATATTTCGTAACGACCGAGCAAAATGCGCGTATGCCGCGTATCTTCCGTAAGGATCGCCTCCGCGCCGCGGAGGGTTTCCAGCGCGCGCGCCGAAATATCACCCAGATTCCCGATGGGGGTCCCCACCACATACAGCCCCGGGTTCATCGCAACACTCCCGATTCCGCCGGATATTCAGACGGCTTCATATCGCTCCGCATCCCCTGCCCCCCGCCTTATGGCGATTTTTCGCGGTTAGCCACAAACACGCTTGTTGTTTTGAGGCTCCTCCATACAATGGCGCCATTACTTCTAAAGGATGCCCTCGGGAATGCAATGAGAATCTGCGTTGATATACAGGCGGCAGTGGCCCAACGGGCCGGAGTGGGTCGATATACCCAACAGCTGGTAGAACATCTAGGCCCCCTGGTCGGCGCCGACCGATTGAGTCTCTTCTATTTCGATTTCAAGCGCCGTGGACTTTCCTTCCCCACCCCCCACGCGGAACATCAGGCGGTTCATTGGTGCCCCGGTAGGCTAGCGGAACAGGCGTGGAAACGATTGCAGTGGCCCCCCTTCAACTGGTTCTCCGGCAAGGCCGACCTTTACCACTTTCCGAATTTTACGATCCCCCCCCTTTCCTGTGGACGCAAAGTGGTCACGATCCACGATATGGGGTTCGTTCGCTTCCCGGAATTTACAGAGGAGCGAAACCTTCGGCATCTCACGGCTGGCATCCACCGCACGGCGGCACAGGCGGATGCCATCATCACCATCTCAAAGTTCAGTGCGCAGGAAGTGGCGACCCTCCTGCACGTCAACCCCACGCGGATCCACCCCATCCACCTGGGGGTTTCCTCCGACTACTGCCGCCCGGCGCCTGATCGCATCGAGGCGCTCAGGCGCCAGTACGGTCTCCATCGGCCTTACCTGCTTGCCGTCGGGACACTGGAGCCCCGTAAAAACATCCCCTTTCTGGTTGAGGTGTTCGAAGACCTCAAGGATTTCGATGGCGACCTCGTCATCGCCGGCATGCGCGGCTGGAAATATGAACCCATTCTGGAACGGATTCGAACCTCCCCGCACAGTGCCCGCATCCGTTTTCTGGAGTATGTGGCCGAGGCCGATCTTCCAGCCCTGTACGCTGGCGCGGAAGTCTTTGTCCTGGCCTCACACTATGAGGGGTTCGGACTCCCCCCTTTGGAGGCCATGGCTTGCGGAACCCCTGTCGTTTCATCAGGGGGCGGATCACTCACGGAGGTGCTCGGGACGGCCGCGCGGATCGTTCCGGGGTTCGACCGCGCCGAGTGGGTTCAGGTCATTTCCCGGCTCCTGTCTGACGCAACACAGCGACAGGCACTTTCCCTGGCCGGCCTGCGACACGCAGCTGGCTTTTCCTGGACTGAGACCGCCCGCAAAACCTTTGACGTGTATCGAGAGGTTGCCGGATGAGAATTGCCATCGACGCACGCTGGATCTTCCCCCAAATATCGGGGATTGGGGCCCATACACGCGAGTTGATCCGGCACCTGGCCCTTGAAGACCGCGAGAACAGTTACCTCCTGCTGTTCGCCGACCGCTCTCTGGCGGAACGGACCTGGCGGGAGGCGGACTTGGCGGATAAACCCAATTTCCGCCCTGAAATCATTTCATCGGGCGTGTTCTCTCCGCGCAGCCAACTCACGCTGCCAGTCCGTCTGGCGCGCCGTCGCATCGAGGTTTTTCATTCGACGAACTATATGATCCCGCTGGCTTCTTTTCCGAGGGAACGCCAGGGACATATCCGGTGTGTCGTCACCATTCACGACTTGATCCCGCTGATCTTTCCGTCCGCAACCCCGCGCGCCATCAAAACAAGGCTCTTCCCAATCTACCGCCGACTCATGCTCGAGATCGGCCGACGGGCGGACCGGATCATCGCCGTCAGTGAGGCCTCCCGGTCTGATATCATCCAACACCTCGAGATCCCCCCGGAACGCCAGGGAATTGCACGCGTGATCTACAACGGCGTTTCCAGCACGTATCGTCCTCTTCCGGAGCCCAGCCGCCCTTCATTGGACCCCGCGCGGGCCCGTGTGATTCTGTACGTCGGCCGAAGCGATCCGTATAAGAATCTGACGAATCTCGTGGAAGCCTTCGCCCTCGCGCGGCAGCAAAGCCCATTCCCCCTGACCCTGCGGATCATCGGCCCACCGGACGCGCGCTACCCGGAACCAAGCCAGAGGGTGGCCACGCTCGGTCTGGGCGACAGCGTCGTCTGGGTGGGATACCAATCCAACACCGAACTGTTGCGGGCCTATCAGGAAGCCGATGCCGTGGTACTCCCCTCCCGGTATGAGGGATTTGGGTTCCCCGTCGTGGAGGCCATGGCCTGCGGCACACCGGTGGTCTGTAGCGACATCCCCGTACTCAGGGAGATAGCCGGCGACGCCGCCCTGTGGACCCATCCCGATGACGTTTCCGGAATGGCCACCCAGCTCCTGCGGGCCGTCACCGACCCCACCCTGCGTTCACAGCTTATCGCGCGCGGCACAATCCAGGCGCGCAAATTCACCTGGACAGAGGCCGCCCGCAAAACAGTGGCGCTTTACCGGGAACTGTCCACCTGAACCCCTGATGCAACCCCCTTTTCCATCCTACTGGAGCAACCTGCGCGTAGTGCTATGCCATGACTGGCTCACCGGCATGCGCGGGGGCGAACGTGTGCTCGAGATTCTCTGCCGCGCCTTTCCCTCCGCCCCCATCTTCACCTTGATTCATCGTCGCGAGGCGATCTCCGACACCATCAATCGTCACCCCATCCGGACCTCCTGGCTCCAGCAGTGGCCCGGTGTACAGAAACACTACCGCCATCTCCTACCCCTCTTCCCCTCCGCCATCGAATCCTTCTCTGTTCAGGAGGCCGACCTAGTGATCAGTACCAGTCACTGCGTGGCCAAGAGTCTTCGCGCCCGTCCGGGCACACCGCATCTTTGCTACTGCTTCACCCCCATGCGCTATGCCTGGTTGTTCCACGACGAATATCTCGACAATCCCGCGAAGAGACTGCTGGCCAAGCCTGTCCTGGCCTGGCTCCGCCGTTGGGATCGCACCACGGCCTCCCGCGTCACCCGTTTTGTGGCCATCAGCCGCCATGTTCAGGACCGCATCACACGGTTCTACGACCGTGACGCCGCCGTCGTCTATCCTCCCGTTGATTTGGAACGATGGACGCCCGATTACCGGGAACCGCAGTCGTTCGACCTGATCGCCTCGGCTCTCGTGCCCTACAAGAAGTTGGACCTGGCGGTAACGGTTTATACGCGCTCGGGCTATCCATTGAAGATTGTCGGGGTCGGCACTGAAATGAACCGGTTGCGAGCCCTGGCCGGACC
>JBAXWO010000819.1:0-1581 GCA_037128375.1 bacterium | reverse complement strand
CTCCCAGAAAACACCTTTGCCGGGCTGGACGATGATGGCATGGCGGTCGCCTCCCTTGTTTGCTGTGTCCTGCTGCCATTGCTGGAGCGTGAGTGAACCGGTACCGACCGGCCAGGTCTCGATGGGTAGATCTGGCGGAATGGGGTACAGGGCCACAGGAGATTTGCCGCCGTTGAGATCGGACTCGTCAGGGTAATTGACGAATTTTATCGGGGCAAGCAGCTGATTGTCCGGCACTAGCACAAAATTCATTTCTGAGAAGAGCCGGAGGGTGCGGCGGTTGGGTGCGAGATCGGCGGTGATGCGTGCAATCATGGCATCGCTGTTCAGTAGCAGCGGGCGGTTTGATATGTCTTCATTCCAGGGGTTGTCCAGCGGCATGATCTGCATGGCGGCGAGTACGGCATCTGCTTCCGCAGTGTTGAAGAGCAGCGGGGTTTTCACAACGGGTGGGGCGACTGGTGCGCGACTCCCGAGGCCGGTTTCTCCGGCGAACACCAGCATTGGACAACATGCGAGGATCAATAAGATACGCATGCGGGCATTGTTGAGGAAAGGCCGAGTTAATGCAAATATACTTTGAATGAAATAAGGCGGGCCAGCGCCCGCAACCCAAATTCGAAATCCGACATTCGGATTTCGTGCTTCATATTTATACACGCAAAAACGTGTAAGGCCAAAGTCCAGGTGCACAATTTACAATCCAGTGACAATTGATAATCGGCCATGAACTATGCTTGCCCCAGATAAACAAAGAAGCGTGATAGTTATTGGCAAACAAGGAATGGAGGTTGGTGTATGAACGGCAATAAACTGATTGGCAGGGCGGTTGTTTCGGCGTTAGCGATTACTTTGCTCCTGGGTTCTGTATCTCAGGTTCAAGCCCGAGGGGGCAGGGATGGCGGCGACAGGGATCGAGACAGAGGCAGGGACAGGGATCACCGTGGCTATGACCGAGACCACGGTCGTGACGGCGGTAGTCTCGTTCGTGGCTTTGCGCGGATACTCCTGGGCGGCCTGGAGTACTATTGCAGTGAAGGCCAGTTCTACCGGCCCGTGGCTGACCGCTACGTGGCTGTATCTGCTCCCTTCGGGGCGGTCGTCACCACGATTCCGGCTGACTGTCAGACCATGATAGTTGATGGTGTTCCGTATTACACGGCGTGTGGGAACACCTACAGGCCGATACGTGGCGGGTACCTGGTTGTGCAGCAGCCCAGGGTTGTCGTTGTTCAGGCTCCTGTCGTGAGGGTGAACCGGTGGTAGTTGCGCTTGGTTTGCAGTTAGCGATGTTGTCTTCCGCCGTCCGCCTTGCCGGCGACGGTGGAAGCCGCCGGTAATCGTAGTGTGCGGCATCAACAAAACCAGGTTTGGCTGTCACCAGACTGCGGATTGACTTACGTCTTGAACGTCATAATTTCTCTGAGAGATGTGGTTCTTTGTTAAATGATTCCGGTGTTTTATCGAAATGGCTTGCCATGGAAATTTTTGCGATAATAATACCGGAACATTTTTTATAGGTTCTGATATTAACAAGGAGATCCGTTCGCATGACATCTGAAGAAAAACCGGTCGTTAGGA
>JBAXWO010000818.1:0-1585 GCA_037128375.1 bacterium | reverse complement strand
TTGAGATCAAAATCAGGCTTCTGGCGGGCGATGTAAGTTATTCCATAAGAATGAGTTCTAACTATGGCTGAACAACAAAAAAAGAGCGGGGCGTATGATGCGTCCCATATCACCGTCCTTGAGGGTATACAGGCTGTGCGAAAACGCCCCGCCATGTATATCGGCGACACCTCTGTGCGTGGTCTTCACCACCTGGTTTATGAGGTTGTGGACAATTCGATTGACGAGGCTTTGGCGGGATATTGCACCAGTGTTCAGGTTCGACTGAATGCCAACGGATCCTGCACGATTAACGACAATGGACGCGGAATTCCCGTGGATATGCATCCGACCGAGAAGCGGCCTGCCGTTGAAGTGGCCCTGACGGTTCTGCATGCCGGCGGAAAATTTGACAATGACAGTTACAAGGTTTCGGGTGGATTGCACGGGGTCGGCGTCTCCTGCGTCAACGCATTGAGTGAGTGGCTTGAGGTGGAAGTCCGTCGTGACGGCCAGATCTATCACCAGCGTTATGAGCGTGGTAAGCCGGTTTCGAAGCTGGAAACCATTGGCAAAACGCGTGGAACGGGAACCAAGATCACGTTTCTGCCGGATACCCAGATTTTCCTCGGCTCCATCAAGTTTGAGTGGGATATTCTGGCGAACCGCCTGCGCGAACTGGCGTTCCTGAACGGTGGCATTGAGATCAACTTCTCCCAGGAGGAGCCAGCCCGCGAGGAGCTCTTCAAGTTCAAGGGCGGCGTGGTGGAGTTTGTCGAGCATTTGAACCGCAGCAAGGCGGCGATTCATCCCAAGGTCATCGCGTTTACGAAAGAGCGCGATAAGATTGAAGTGGAGATCGCGTTCCAGTACACCGATACCTACACCGAGACGATGTTGTGTTTTGCGAACAACATCAACACCATCGAGGGCGGCACGCATCTGAGCGGCTTCCGTTCGGCGCTGACCCGGACGGTCAATGCCTACGCGAAGGCCAACAAGCTGATCAAGGAGGACAAGGAGAGCCTCTCGGGTGAGGATATCCGGGAAGGCATGACGGCGGTGATCAGCGTCAAGTTGCCCGGCCCCCAGTTTGAAGGACAGACCAAGACCAAGCTGGGTAACAGCGAGGTGGAGGGCATTGTGGCCTCGGTGGTGAACGACGAGTTAGGCGCCTATCTCGAAGAGCATCCCCCGGTGGCCAAGCGCATCATCGAAAAGGCCCTGCTGTCGGCCCGCGCCCGCGACGCGGCCCGCAAGGCCCGCGATCTGACCCGCCGGAAAGGCGCGTTGGATTCCGCCGCGCTGCCCGGTAAGCTGGCTGACTGTTCCGAACGCGACCCGGCCTTGTGCGAACTCTATCTGGTTGAGGGGGATTCCGCCGGCGGGTCGGCCAAGCAGGGCCGGAACCGTGAGTTCCAGGCCATCCTGCCGCTCCGCGGCAAGGTGCTGAATGTGGAGAAGGCACGGCTGGACAAGATCCTGAACAACAATGAAATCCGGACCATGGTCACGGCCATCGGCGCGGGGATCGGGGCGGATGAATTCGACGTGGCGAAGGTGCGCTACCACAAGATCATCATCATGACCGATGCCGATGTGGACG
>JBAXWO010000817.1:0-1586 GCA_037128375.1 bacterium | reverse complement strand
ACGGCGGCGCGGGGAAATATTGTCTGTTGACACCTACTCTTTGATGGGTGACCCCTTTACCCCGCTTTACCCCAGCGCCGAGCACCCAGCCTGCCGGAACGATGACATCGGCTGCCAGCTGGTGTTCACGCCTTTTGGACGTACGTTCCGCTGACGCCGCCAGCCGTCGGATCGTCTGGCTGGCCGCCGCCCACGAAGATGCGGAACTCGCCGGGCTCGATGAAGGCCGTGCCGTCATCGGCGCGGCAGGCAAATTGATCCCGCTTGAGTGTAAAACTCACGTGCCGGCTCTTGCCGGCTGCGAGATGGATGCGGGTGAACCCCTCCATGTGATGTCGCGGCACCGGCACGGATGCCTCCACGTCCTTGACGTAAAGCTGGACAACCTCGTCCCCGTCACGCCGGCCCGCGTTGCGGACACGCACCGTAACGCGCACACCTCCCTGCTTGTCGGATTTGCCAATCTTCAGGTGGCTGTACACGAACTTGGTATAACTCAGTCCGTAGCCAAAGCGGTACAGCGGCTCGATCTCGGCATAGCGGTAGGTGCGGCCTTTCATGGCGTAATCCGCAAACGGAGGAACATCGTCCATCCGCCGCGGGAAGGTCACCGGCAATCGTCCCGCCGGGTTGACGTCACCGAACAGCACACGCCCTACCGCGCGTCCGCCCGCCTCCCCTGGGAACCAGGCCATGATCACGGCGGCACAGTGCTCGTGCGCCCACGCGAGATCAATCGGGCTGCCGCCGCACACCACGGCAATGACCGGCTTCCCCAGCTTGCAGGCGGTTTCCAGTAATTCCTGCTGATGGCCCGGCAGGCGATATTGTTGGCGGTCTCCCGCCGAGTCGGCCGGATTGGCATCGTCACCGCCTTCGCCCTCGATCAGCGGTGAACTCCCCACAAACGCCACAATGATGTCACAGGGATGGAACCACCACTGGAAGGACCCTTCATGGGCCGGAGGTCCGCCAACCAGCTTGCACCCGGGATCATAGACCACGTTAACCCCACCCCCGGCCGCCGCCACCAACCCTGACAGGAGGTTGCTGGTCTGCGCCGGGAACCCGCTGTAGTTCCCGACCAAAACATCGTGATCCTGCGCCAGCGGGCCACACACGCCGATAGAACGGACCTTATTCCGATCCAGGGGCAGGATGCCGTTGTTCTTCAGCAGGACCAGGGACTTCTCCGCCGATTCCAGGGCCAGCGCCTGGTGGGCCGGGGTACACACATCGTGGTTGCCCAGCCGCGCATAGGCCACCTTCCTGGGCGGATCAAACATGCCAAGCCGCATGCGGGTTGTGAATAGCCGCACTGCGCAGGTCGAGATCTCCGCCACGGTTACCAGGCCGTCGCGTACCGCTTCCTCCAACCGGCCGTAGATGTCGCCGCAGCAGAGGTCGCAACCCGCCTTCACGCCAAGCGCCGCCACTTGCGGCTCGGTCAGCGTGAGACCCGGAAACGAAACCACGCTGTCAATGGCCCCGCAGTCACTGACTACGTGTCCGTCAAACTTCCACTCCCCGCGCAGGATTTGCACCAGCAGTGTCCGGCTGATACTGCACGGTTCATTGTTGACGCC
>JBAXWO010000816.1:0-1591 GCA_037128375.1 bacterium | reverse complement strand
AACCTCATCGCACTTCTCCCGTTTGAGAAGTGTCAATCTACAGCCGGACGGGACATCATTCTGGATTCTGAATTCTGGATTCTGGATTCTGAATTCTGAGGCATTACCTATGAAAACGTCCTTTTTCAATCGTGATGACGAACAGCGGCGGCTGCGTCGTTTCTTAGCCCTCGACGGTGGGGGACTGGCTGTGGTCTATGGTCGGCGCCGGTGCGGAAAGTCCACGTTGATCCAGCATGTGGCGGGGCCTGGCGATTTGTATTTCCTCGCCGATCAGCGCGAGAGATTGCTTCAGATGGAGTCCCTGGCCAGAGAGGTGCAGCGGGTGATTCCAGGATTCGCCGCCGCCCGGTACCCATCGTGGGAGGCCCTGATCGAGACCCTCGATGCCCGCGCGCCGACGGGGTTCAATCTTCTACTGGATGAGTTCCCTTATCTTGTTCAGGCCTCCCCGGAGCTCCCGAGTCTTATCCAGCGGTATCTCGATGCGCCAGGCTTGAGGAAACTGAACATCCTGTTGTGCGGTTCATCTCAACGCATGATGCAGGGATTGGTGTTGGATCGCACCGCTCCCCTCTATGGGCGGGCCCGCGAGATTCTCCGGATTGAACCTCTGAGCGCCGGGTGGATTCGTCAGGGGCTGTCCGTTGCAGGTGACGCGGCCATCGAGGCCTATGCCGTCTGGGGTGGCGTACCGCGTTATTGGGAACTCGCGGCCACCTGCCGGTCCTTAAAAGGGGCGATCCGCGAACTGGTGTTGGACAGGAACGGGGTTCTTCATGAGGAGCCCGACCGACTGCTCGAGGATGAAATGCGGAGCGGAAGTCAGGCAGCGTCCCTGTTATCGCTCATTGGCATGGGGTGTAACCGGCTGTCGGAAGTTGCCGGCCGGATGGGAAAACCGGCCGGCAGCCTGACCCGGCCGCTGGCGAACCTGGCGGAACTGGGCTATGTCCGG
Organism: bacterium; assembly: GCA_037128375.1. Taxonomy (GTDB): domain Bacteria; phylum Verrucomicrobiota; class Kiritimatiellia; order CAIKKV01; family CAITUY01; genus CAMBRF01. The sequence continues at coordinate 633 of JBAXWO010000816.1, read as the reverse complement.
CGTGAGGTGCCGTTTGGTGAGGATGCCAAGAACAGCAAGCGGACCCTGTATCGGCTGAAGGATCCTTTCCTGCGTTTCCATGTCCGCTTTGTACAACCCCAACGATCACTCTTGGAATTGGGGATAGTCGATGCCGCTGAAGAGACTTTGCGGAAGGAGTTTGCGGCGTATGTGGGGGGGCATTGGGAAGACCTGGCTCGTCAATCGGTCCCTTTTCTCAGCATCGGGGGACTCCGGTGGGGACCCGCTTCCCGATGGTGGGGGACGGGAACAGATGGTGTTCCCCTGGAATGTGATGTGGTGGCTGAGTCGTTGGATGGCGGATCTGTGTTGGTTGGGGAGGTCAAATGGACCGGTGAACACTCCGCCCCCGCAGCTGTGGCAGCAAGCTTGACGGCGAAGGTGGCGCGGGCACCGTTCGTGAAAGGGCGCCGGGTGGTGACCGCACTGTGGATGCGTAGCGGCAGGGCGGCAAATGGGGTAGAGGTGATCACTCCTGGCAGGGTGCTGGATGTTCTGTAAAAAGAGGGGGAAGAAGCGTGGAGCTTGGAGCGCCGAGTGCCGAGCGGGAAGGGGTATGGCGACCAATACCCCTCACCTGAATCCTCTCCCCCAAGGGGAGAGGAAGGATGG
>JBAXWO010000815.1:0-1592 GCA_037128375.1 bacterium | reverse complement strand
CTCGACTGCAGCCTCCCGTAGGAGTCTGGGCAGTGTCTCAGTCCCAGTGCGGCTGACCATCCTCTCAGACCAGCTACCCGTAAGCCTTGGTGAGCCGTTACCTCACCAACAAGCTGATAGGACGCGGGCTCCTCTCTCGGCGACAGGACCTTACGGTTCCCCGTCTTTGATCAATCCACCATGCGGCAGACCATCGTATCCGGTATTAGCTCACCTTTCGGCGGGTTATCCCCAACCAGGAGGTAGATTGCCCACGCGTTCCTCGCCCTTCCGCCACTCTTGCACCCTCATATTGCTACTCGGGTACTCTCGTTCGACTTGCATGCCTAATCCACGCTGCCAGCGTTCGTTCTGAGCCAGAATCAAACTCTCCGTAAATAAAATACTCTGCCAACCCGTTTCCAGGTTAACAGTATCTGACGTATCTATCAGAACATGTGCTTAACAAATCACATCACTTCCGAATCGAAGTGTTCTTAGCAGATTATTCCGTTTTCAAAGATCACGACAAAAAACGAACCAACCCGCGGTCGCCCTACTTTGCAATACAGCCGACCGGGTCTTGGCTCTTGGGTCTCTCTATCAGAGACTCCCTGTCTCAATTGCTGGAACCCTTATACGCGAGACCTCCCCATGTGTCAATATTACCGAGTTGAAAATTTAAAGTTTTTTGTTGAGGGGCGTAGACTCTTCAGCGTTTCTCGACGTGCCCATCCAAATAGACCACGTTCCCCGCCCCCACACGCCCCGTCGTGCTGTGCCATTGTGCAATTTCAGTGGCGGCATCAAACTTGGTGTCAAGCGAATTTGTAAGGCGCCGGTCATCGCCAAAGAGAACGACCGTGGTCGCGTTGATGGTTAGGATGTTGGTCGTAACCGCATTCGTAATGAAGGTGCGATTGATGTTCATCGAGTAACTCCTCGCCGCATCATCGCGCCCGCAAACACTCCGCTGCGCAAAGGTCGGACACAAGTACGCCTCTTTCGTCCCCATAAATTCCCACAAAGTGCCATTGGTGATGGCGCGGATTCCAAGAGGGCCAGACCAAGCATAAGTATAAGTGCCGCCTGATGCGAAAGGATAACCCTGCCAATCGCCCCAATCCACCCAGCCGCGGGAGCGGCTCCAAGTCCCATCCGCATTTTGGATCCAGGAACTGACGGCCGCCGGCAGCGAACCATCCACTACCCCGCCCGCGTAGTTGATCGCCGCCATTTGTAAATGATGCAGGTTGGCCGCGCATTTGGCGACCCGGCCTGACTCCTTGGCGCGGCTCAGGCTCGGTAACAGCAGCATGGCCAGGATCATGATCACCGCAATAACCACCAGCATTTCAATCAAGGTGAACGCCACACGTTTGCTTAATCTGCTCATTAGTCCTGTCTCCTCCCGTTGGAATCGGATTTCACGGTCTCCACACGGCAACACTTTATTCTTCGCGCGTTTTGTTGACAATAACCAAACTTTCAACTGCCGGACCCAGGGCGCATCTGCGATCAGGTGTATCTTGGGGTCATCTTGGCGATCTGTAGGGCCTTCGCTCGTCGAAGGCCGTCTTTGTTCAGGCACGCCGACAAGCGGCGGCCCTACA
>JBAXWO010000814.1:0-1598 GCA_037128375.1 bacterium | reverse complement strand
TCGTGCGTGGAATTTATTGTATCAGACGGCGGGGGGCTTGAAAACAGGTAACCTCGAGGCCCCAGCCATTCGCACTTCACAGGTCATTCAGAATCGCCGTCCCCTTCCCCTGGAACAGCGAAGCGTCCATGCGGCGGCGGCCCGCCGTGCCGCTGATGATGGAGAGGAATAGCACGCCGCAATCCTACAGGATCGGCGTCGACTTCCGGCACGCGAGCGGCGACTGGCCGGTATACTTCCGGAAGAGCTTCGAGAAGTAGAAAGGATCCGAAACGCCCACGCGCTCCCCCACCCTGGCGACCGGAAGGCGCGTCGTCGTTAGGAGCGTGCGCGCACGCTGGATCCGGAGATGATTGATCCAGTTGACCGGCGAGAGCCGGACGTGCGTACGGACCAGGCGCCCCAGGGTGGACTCGCTGCATTCCAGCAGCGCCGCGAGATCGCCGACGACGAGCGGCGCATTGAGATTCGCGGTGACGTGATCGGCCAGCCGCCGAAAATCTGCGTCGGATCGACGCGCTTCCGGGTTGTGACCGGTCGCGAGCGTCCGCTCCAACTCCCGTAGGTAGAGACCAGCCAATTCCCGCATCTGCCCCTCCTGCCAGTCTTTGGCCAGGTAGCGATGGACCATGTACTCCGAAAGGAGCCAGAGAGGCTCATCCTCCCGCACCTGCAGGTGCACCAGGCCGCGCAGGAAGGTGAACCCCACGTCGCGGCGCCAGGAACACCGCGCCAGAGGATGATCGACGTTGTGCGGCACCACAAATTCGACAGGATGCTGACGGGAATGATCGGGCACAATGTGAATGCCGGCCAGCAGAAACGGATGGCGTCGATCAGGCTCGTATTCCACCCGATGTGCCCACGGAAGGAAGAAATAGTCGCCCACCTTCACCTCATGGCGTGCACCATTCACGGTGATGGTGCCGAGACCGGCCTTAACCCAGAGAGCCATACGGCTTTTGACATCAGGGTTGCAGTACGCGCGTCCGGGCGTTAACGCCGCATAATTGGCAATGCATACGACCGCATCAGGAGCAGGGTCTAGCGCCAGTCTGTTGCTTGATTGAGACATAAAAGTTTTAATATAGTATCAATAATGACCGAATAAAACAAGAATTAACGATCGACGCCATGTTCCTGACCGGCCATTTCAGGATAGTATGACGTCGTTCCAACACGTGTGATCAGCCAGAAGTACAAATCGAAACGAGGTGCACATGAAACCAGCCATGACGTCCAAAGAGCGTGTGATGACCACTTTTTCTCACCAGGAGCCAGACCGGGTGCCGATCGGCTACAGCGCCAATGGCGGAATCGACCGCCGACTGCACCAAGCGCTTGGCCTGAAAGAAGGCGAATGGGTGGGCGCGGCCTTGGGCGTGGATTACCGTGGCATCTGGGTTCCTTACAAAGGCAAACGGCTTCATCCGGAAGTCGAAGGTCGCGGCGTGAACGAGGAGTGGGGTATCCGCACCCGCTGGATCGAGCATCCGACCGGCGGCTATTGGGACTACTGTGACTTTCCTCTGTGCGAGGCCGACGAGGAGACCATCGCCAAGTGGCCCATGCCCGATCCCGACGATTTTGACTACAGC
>JBAXWO010000813.1:0-1607 GCA_037128375.1 bacterium | reverse complement strand
CCCGGTCTCCAGAAGGGAGATGGGTGCGCAACGTCCGCAGAGCCCGCGATCCTTGCACGACGCGCATTCTCCGGGTGGCGGCGGCAAGGTGCGAAGGCGTTGAATATGATCGAGCCATCCCTCCTGAATGGGGTGCTTGGCCAGATCGTAGGGGTGAGTGCGCCACGTGACACAGGGGTGGGCCTGCCCGTGAGGGTCAATGTGCATGATGTGGGTTCCGGCCCCGCATTCGAAGAGGCGATTCTGAGAAGGCAGGTTGGCCACATTGGCGGCATAGTCTTGAAACTGGCGTCGATCCTCGGGTGCCGACATCTGCAATTCCAAAACATCGGCGGCGGGAATACGTTCGCGGATTGGGGTGGGGGATCCGGCCAGGGAACAATGGATAAGCGGATCATAACGAAAGTGGCATCCCAGTTCCTTCGCCCAGTCTCGCATGGCTCCCACCTCGTGGCGGTTTGTGTTCATGACGACTGTTTTGAGTTCCACGGAAAGACCGCCGGCCAAAAGAGAGTCGAGTCCTTTTTGAAAACACTCAAAGGAACCCCTGATTCCTGTGATGCTTTCGTACGTTTCGCAGGTGCGACCGTAGACGGAGACTTCGATCCGGCGCGGGGGATATTTGAGAAAGAGTCGAATCAGGGAGGGGGATACGAGCGTGGCATTGGTAAACAGAATCACCAGGAACCCCAGGCGGCGTGCCGTCCTGTAGATTTCCGGAAAGTCCGGACGGAGTAAAGGTTCTCCGCCCGTCAGAACAAGAAAAAGAACTTCGTGGCGGGCGAGGTCCATTAAGACGGATTCTATCTGCTTCACGGTGAGTTGGCGGGACGTGCGGGATCGGTCGTCGACATAGCAGTGACGGCAGCGCAAATTGCAGGCAGAAGTAAGTTCCAGGCTGGCCGTCAGGGGATAGTGGGGTTTGCCGCGATCATTCTGGCGCAGGCTAGCGAGAAAGTCGGAAGAGGTGAGTTCCTGGAGTTGGCAGACGGTGCAGTTCATGACGCCGTTTGTGTATTCACCGGGACGATCGCGCCGATGTCAAGGAGTTCACGGATAACCTGCTGAACGTCAGCGACGGCAGTGGCGGAGTCCACGTCGTATTCCTCCGTCATTCGGGCGGCAATTTGCTCATCGGTCAGGTGCTCCGAAATGGCGTTCCAGACCAGAGTTGCGGTTTCATTAAGGGTATAGAGGCTGTCGAGCCGCCCGGCCTCTCCGTGAAGAGGCACCAGAACGTGTTCCGCCCTAACCTTTCGTTCAATCACGGTCTGACTCGGAGTATAGCGCATGTATGGGCCTTTCGATTTGCGAAGTTAGCCTATTTCATCCGGAGTTGCCACGTAAACCCGCCTAGTCAAGGACGACAGCGTACGGGCTTCCATGTCGTTCCGTCAAGCACCAGACCTTCAGCGACTTGACCTTGATAGGGCAGACGGGTTAGTGTCGGTGGCATGAGTCAGGACACATGTCTCCACGCCGAAAATGAGGCCTTACGTGCGGAAATAGCCGGGCTGAAGAGACTACTGCGGGAGGCGCATGAAAGGGAGAACCTCCTCCTTGAAGCTCAAAATATTGCCCGCGTAAGTAGTTACGTTTTGGATATC
>JBAXWO010000812.1:0-1612 GCA_037128375.1 bacterium | reverse complement strand
TTGCAAACTGGTTTGCCTATGCCTTCGGACTTTCCTCAACGCAAACGGTGGCTGCACTGCCAACCATTCGCATGTCGCCCGACGGACCGTTGTTTATCCATCGACGGGCCTTTAATATCACACCATTAAAATATGACATCCTGACCAGAACCAACCTGATTTTGGGGGACTGGAGCCTGTTCACGGCCTCGCCAGAAGACGTCACGATCACACCCGTTGATGGACTGAGCGAGGAAATCGAAGTGCGGCTCCCCGTCCAAGACGGACTCTTCATCAAATTGGAGGTCAACCCATGAGTTATGCTCTATTGCCAATGCTCGCGGTTTCAAATCTCTTGCGGCGTGCTTGTTACAGTCTTCTTTGTCTGCACCTTTCATACTCCGGTGCTTTTGCCGATCCCGAGGTGTCGAAAGTGTGGGGCCAGCAGAAGGTGCCAACATACAAGGTGGACATCTTCTACGACCTTTCCGAGGCGGCGACGGTATCTCTGGCCGTTTCAGCGGATGGCGGGGCGAACTGGGGTATTGTACGAGTAGATAGTTGCAGTCTTGATATCGGGACAAACGTTACAGCCGGCACGGGCAAGCACATCCTGTGGGATGCAGGTACCGATTGGCCGGGGCAGTATTCCAGCGCGGTACGTTTTAAGGTCACGGCCACTGCATGTGCCCCCGACCCATCTATTCCCGTCGGCATGGTGCTGATCCGCGCCGGCAGCTTCCAGATGGGCGACAACCTGGGCGACGGGTGGTCTGCCGAGGTCCCCGTGCACACCGTCTACGTCAGCGCCTTTTACATGGACCGGACAGAGGTGACCTGGGGCAAGTGGAAGGAGGTTCGGACGTGGTCCGCAACCAGAGGCTACGACATCGGCTCGGTCGGCTCCGGCAAGGCCGATAACCACCCGGTGCAGTCGGTCAACTGGTACGACTGCATTAAATGGCTCAACGCCCGCAGCGAGATGGAGGGGCTGACCCCCTGCTACCGGCGCGGCGGCGTGGTCTACAAGGCGGAGCAGCACGACGACATCGTTTGCGCCTGGTCGGCCAACGGCTACCGCCTGCCGACCGAGGCTGAGTGGGAGAAGGCGGCGCGCGGCGGCCTCTCCGGCAGGCGCTTCCCGTGGGGCGACACGATTCAGCACACGCGGGCCAACTACTACAGTTCGGCTGGGTACGCTTATGACACGAGCGCGACGCCCGGCTTCCACCCCTCCTACGCGACCGACTTTCCTCCCAACTTCCCCCTTACCAACCCGGTCGGGGCTTTCGCGGCAAACGGCTACGGTCTGCACGATATGGCAGGGAACCTATTGGAGTGGTGCTGGGACTGGTTCGACGACTACCCATCGGGGAGCGTGAGCAATCCGCACGGGCCCTCCTCGCCCTCTGGGTCTTGGGGCTCGAACCGCGTGATCCGCGGCGGCAGTTGGGGCGCCGACGGCGCCCGCCGCTGCCGGGTTGCCTTTCGCGACAACTACAGGCCTGACTACATGCACTACATCATTGGCTTTCGTGCTGTTCGCCCCCCAGGTCAGCAGTGAGCTACGGCAAGGCGGCTCGGCCGTTCGGGCCGTGGGTGCGGGACGCACCCCGAGCGGAGCGAGAGGCTG
>JBAXWO010000811.1:0-1612 GCA_037128375.1 bacterium | reverse complement strand
CTCGCGGGCCTCGACTTGGAGCCCTGTCTCAAGGCGGCCAACTGTCTGGGCTGGCAGAACATCCAGGTGCTCGACGCCGTCAGCGGCATCAAGACCTGGAAAGAGACCCAGGCCATGCTCGGCCGGAACAAGCCGATGGAGGATCTGGTGCTGGATAAGGCGCCGGGTTGGGCCTGGGACAAGAAGTTCAAGATGTGGCACGGCCCGAACAACGGCAAATGCTAAGGGTCTGATCCCGGCGGCTCCGATCGCATTCTTCCCCTTGTTGCCCGCGGATCATGCAGGCACTGGAAAAGCAGGAAGGTGTGGGCAACGCGTGCTCGAGAAAGAAGGATGCATGTCGGAAACGGGCTTCGCACAGCGCCGAACAGAACGGACGGGGTTGTCGGCACTGCAGAGGGTTGCGCCCCTGCTGGCGGCGGTCTGGGGAGTGTGGCTTATGGGCGGGTGCCGTAGTGTGGAGCATCAAACTGGATCCCGGCCCGCTCCTGTACAGTCGGCCTTTGCCATTCCCCGCCTGGAATCGCTCCTGCTGAATGGCGAGGCGTCGGATTGGGGTGGCGGCGGTTTCCGTGTGGACGCGCTGATCCCGGCCGAGGGACCGATGCCCGCGCCACAGGAGTGTGCGGGCGGCATGCGGCTCGGCTGGAACGACGACGGGCTCCTGGTGTGGCTGGACGTCGCGGGAGGCGACTGGAGCGAGGCGGAGAAAATCACCGAACTTTTTGCCCGCGATTCGGTGGAGTTTTACCTGGCGCGCTACCCGGGCTCCATGGATCGCTGCCAATGGCTGGTCGCCCCGGGCATGGATCCACGCTTCCCCGAGCCCCGCGTGAACCTGCAGGATTTCGCCACGTCGCCCAGGCTGCGGCAAAACGCGGTGGCGCCCGGTGTGGCGCGCCAGCGGACGGCGACCGGCTACCGGATGGAAGTGCTCCTGCCATGGCGGACGCTGGGCATCACTCCCAGAATCGGTGACGAGGTGGCGTTTCAGGTTATGGTGAACAGCCACGATCGCAAAGGGCGGCCGGCGGACCACCTGCTCTGGTTTCCCATGACCGGTGCGGCGTTTGACAGCCGTAAATTGCACCGGATTCGATTGTCCGACCAGGCCGCGCCGCCGGTCACGGCCCGAGCCCGCGTGCGAGCCAACCTCCGCGAAGACAAGACCGAATGCGAGGTGTTCGCGCCGCTGGCGGCGGCTGGCCGGGAGGTCCGGCTGCGCTCGGTCGGCGGGGGACTGGCTTCCGGCACGCTGGCCGCGAGCCGCAACGGTTTCGCCTGTGTCACACTGATCGGTCCCGGAACGGACGATCCGGTCGTTTATCTCGATCTGAACGGGACAGTGGCGGATATCGTTCCGCTGGATCTGCCGCGTGCGGAAATGGCGATTGAGACAAGTGTGCGTCTGGAACCGGCGGCGACCAACCTGACGATTGTGCTCACCTTGCCGGAGGCGACATCGCCCGGCTATCAGGTGACGCGGCGGTGTCCGGGCGAGGGATGGACGGTGCTTACTGATATTGCCTCGTCCGGTGAATTCCGTGACTCATCGCTGAAGAACGAAACGATCTATGAGTACGGCATCCTGCACGGCGAGAAGCGGCCCTCT
>JBAXWO010000810.1:0-1619 GCA_037128375.1 bacterium | reverse complement strand
GCTCAGCACGTCAAACTCGATTTTTCGCGCCGTTTCGATGAGCGGAAACTGATCGTAACCGGCCTGCTCATCGCACATCGGCGCGTTGACTTCCACCACCAGCGGGATGCCAAAGCGGCGGCTGAGTTTCCATGCGGCGCCGTTGAACAGGGCGTGCCGCTCGTAGATGAAGTCCGGCTTCTCGCGGGCCAGTAGTTCCGTTCCCTGTTCCAGAAGCCAGTTGTTGAAGAAGAGCGACCGCAGGTCGCGACCCAGATTGTGGGTTTGAACGATCGGGTCCGCCTCGAGCGCCGCCCAGTGGGCGGCCTCCATGCCTCGCGGCTCGATCACATGGGCGGGGATCCCGCCCGGCATGGCGTGACCGGCTCCCATGTTGGAGCAGACGACAAACGCCTGATGGCCCGCCTCGGTAAACCCGTAGGTCAGTTCACGGACGTGAATGGAACAACCCTCGTGCCCGAGCAGCGGGATGTCATAGTCACTGTTGATAAAGCATATCTTCATACGCCCTCCTTCACTTTTATTTCAAGTTGTCGCTGGCGGGCTGTTTCCGTTGCCCGCGCGTAAACGCCCATGACCCGTTCCATGTACCGATCCAACGCGAAATACTGCTCCACACGACGACGTCCGGCCGCACCCATGCGGGCCCGCAGGGCCGCATCGCCCAGCAGTCGGTCCAACGCCTCGGTGACGGCGTCGACCGATAACGGCGGCACGAGCAGGCCGGTCTCGCCCGGCAGCACGGCCTCGGCGCCGCCCCCTGCATGGCTGGCCACCACCGGAATACCGCACGCCATGGCCTCGATGAAGACATTGGCGACACCGGCTTCATGCTGCGCGGGAGAACAGAAGATGTCCGCCTCCTGATAAAAGGATTGCATCCGGTCCCGGCCGATGAAGCCGGACAGTTCCACCGTTTGCTCCGCGCCTTCGCGGCGCAGGCGTGCCCGGATGGCATCGGCCAGTTCCCCTTCAGGCTTTCCCGCCATTCGCAGGAGCACGTTCGGATACTTATGCCGCAACCGGAGGACCGCCTCGAAAACGGTTCCCGCTCCCTTGCTGCGCACGATGTTGCCCACAAAGAGGATGGTGGGACGGTCGGCGTTTCGCGGCGCGGTCGCCGGTTGGAAGGCCTGGTCATCGACGCCGCAATGGACGACCGCGATGGCGGCGCGATCCACGCCATGCCGCGTGGCGGTGAACTCGGCGATATTGGCGCTGCACGCCATCAGCGCGTCGGCCCGATGGATGCACAGATCTTCCATCATCACGCCCACCCGCGCCAGGTCGCTGTCCGGCGCCGGCCATCCCATGTGCGTCATGAAGAGGGAGAGAGGGCCGTGGAGTTGCACCACGACCGGGGCCCAGTTCCAGAAGGTGCGATCCAGCAGGTAGGCGAAACCCTCGGCGCCGTATTCCGCAAAGTCGATCATGTCCAGGGGCCCCGTGCGCATTAGCGCATGGAGTTCGCCCAGGACGGACCAGGAGTATCCGACCCAATAGGTTGCACTCTCGTAAACTGGAAACGCACTGCCGGGTGGCGGCATCCGGTGGACCGTGATGCCGGCATCCTTGATTGTCTTACAGAGGGTTCCCGGCCCGGCCAGGCAGGAGATGAC
>JBAXWO010000081.1:0-8405 GCA_037128375.1 bacterium | reverse complement strand
GCAGAGGCGCCGCGAATCTCAGGCCGGAGGTGATGATGAAGGTGACCCGGGCCCGTGCCGCCGCCCGCGCGGACGGCAAGCCCGAAGACCAGCTGCCGAAATTCCCTTCAGCCGACGACGTGACCGCCGAGCGCCGTAAGGCGATCGAGACGGACGTGCTGAAGGCGTCGCCCGCAAACCTGGGGGCCATACTGGAAAAACTGACCGACTCGGAGAGCCTGTTCCTGGCAGAGGCTGCCGGCGAGAATGAGGCGATCATGAAGGCCATGGCCCCGCTGTCCCGGCGTATTGCCTCCGTGAAGACGGCGCCCGCGCTTCCCGCAGCGGAGGCGGCCCGCTTGCAGAAACTTTCCGGAACCCTGGTCACCACGAATACGATTGAAGAGATGCGAGAGGTCTGCAAGCGTCAACTGGCGACGGGCCTGGCCATGGCGGTCACGCTCTCCTCGGGCGGGCTCGGCAAGGGATTGCGCCTTGAGGCGATCCCTGCGGATGACAAGGCGCTCGGCCAGTTCGGTTATGCGTCCATGCTGCGCAACCTGGGTGGCGGCAAGAAGGGCATGGTCATGGGCGTGCTGAACAGCGGCCAGAACCACGGTTACGGCATGTGGCTGGTGGACGTGCCTGCCCCGGCCAAGGCGACGGGCACCGCGACGGGAACGGTTGCGGCGGCCTCGACTGAAGACAACGATAAGCTCGATGATCGGTCGGATAGCCTCGAAAACATGTTCGGAAGCCAGCAGGAACAATTCGAGACGGCTACGGAAGCGTTCTGCAAGCCCGACGAAGCCATCAGCCCCGGCGCCTCCCTTTCATTCACGGGGATGATGCCGCCGAAAGATGGGGATAAGAAAGAGGACGCCGCGGGCGCCGACTTCATGTTCTAAATGAGGCATACGGAATCGAAAGATAGCGGGAGGATCGGATGACGACAGAAACTGCGGGTGAAAGATGGGACAAGGTGCGCTCCCAGGTGGCGGCGCTGCGGAAGGCGATCGGCACGGCGATTGTCGGCCAGGATGCCGTTGTGGAGTTATTGCTGACCTCGCTGCTGTGCAGGGGGCATTGCCTGATCATCGGGGTTCCGGGATTGGCCAAGACCCTGCTGGTGACCACGCTCGGACGGACGCTCGGCCTGGTCAGCCGGCGCATCCAGTTCACTCCGGATCTCATGCCGATGGACATCACCGGCGGCGAGATTTTGCAGGAGGAGGGCGGCGGGAGGCGCCGGTTCGAGTTTGCGCCCGGCCCGATTTTCGCCAACCTGATCCTGGCCGACGAGATCAACCGCACGCCGCCGAAAACCCAGGCGGCCCTGTTGGAGGCGATGCAGGAAAAGCAGGTGACGGTTTCGGGCAAAAGCATGAAGCTGCCCGAGCCGTTCATCGTGTTCGCCACCCAGAATCCCATTGAGCATGAAGGCACCTATCCGCTTCCGGAGGCGCAACTGGACCGGTTCTTTTTCAGCCTGACCATGGATTACCCGCCCCTGGACCAGGAGCGGGACATCGTGGTGCGCACGACGGGGCGCCATGCCATCGAGACGCCCAAAGTGCTGGAGGCCAATGAGGTCCTGGCCCTGCAGGATATGATTCCGGATGTGCCGGTGCCGGACCACGTGTTGGACGCCATCCTGCGAACCGTCAACGCGACCCGCCCGAACTCGTCCCTGGCAGGGGACGCCGTGAAGCGTTACGTCGCCTGGGGCGCGGGCCCGCGGGCTTCGCAGGCCATGACCAGCGCGGCCAAGGCCTTGGCCCTGTTGCGCGGCCAGTCCGCCGCCTCTCTGGAGGAAGTGAGGGCGGTCATGAAGCCCGTCCTGCGCCACCGCATCATCCCGAACTACAACGCGACGGGCGAAGGGGTGACCGTGGACCAGATCATCGAAAAGCTGGAAGCGTCGCTCTGATCCAGTTTTTCAGGGAGTCCCGTGACACAACGACGCTTCCAGTACTTGAGGCCGGAGGATATCCGGAGCCTGGCCGGGTTCGAGTTCGCGCCCAAGGCCGTTGTGGAGGGTTATTTTGCCGGGCGGCACGTGTCCCGTTCGCGCGGGTCGTCCATCGAGTTCCGCGACTACCGCCAGTATGTTCCCGGCGACGACCTGGCGCTGGTCGACTGGCGGGTCTATGGGCGTACGGACCGGTTCTATCTCCGGACCTATGACCATGAAACGAGCATGGATTGCCACCTCTTTCTGGACAGCAGTGCGTCCATGGGATTCGGGCGCGACCTCTCGAAGTTGGAGTATGCCTCGTTCTTTACGGCCTGCCTTGCCTACCTCGTCATTCGCGGAGGCGACCGTGTGTCGCTCCAGCCTTTCGACAAGACCATCCGGACGTTCATCCCGCCGGGAAGCACCGGCGCGCATCTGAACGGGCTGTTGAACCTGCTGGAGCGGAACCGGCCCGGGGAACGCACGTCGCTGGCGGAATCCCTGCGGCACTCTTTCCCGCTGCTCAAGCGGCGTGGCATTCTGATTGTGGTGTCGGATTTCTTTGACGACCCGGCGGCGATTTTCACCGCGCTCGGGCCGTACCTGCATCGCGGTTTCAAGGTCTTTCTGTTTCATGTGCTCACGCCCGCCGAACTGGAGTTGGAGGACAAGGGGCTGGTGGCGTTCCGCGACCTGGAGACCGGGCGGCGGGTTACCGCCCATACCGACGACGTGCGCGAGGGTTACCGCCACGCCATCGGTCGTCACATTGATGCGTTACGCGACCTGGCGCAGCGCCGGAACGTGGACTACACCGTGGCCCGGACGGATACGCATTTCCACCAGCTGTTTGAAAGGTTGGTGCAGTGAGCGTTCTCTTCCTCAACGCGGTGTTGTGGCCCCTGGCGATCCTGGTGGCCGTGCCGTTGATCGTGCATCTGTTCGCCCGGGCCCGGCCGCCGATCGTTGACTTCAGTTCGGTGGAGTTCATCCTGCGCGCGCTCCGTTTCACGCAGCGGGTTCGCAAACCGAAAGACTGGCTGTTGCTGGTCCTGCGGACCGCCGCCGTGGCGGCGGTGATCCTGCTCTTCCTGCGCCCGATGCTGTTTTCCCACGGCGGGGGCGGCCTGTTCGAACGGCGCAACGTGGTGGTGATCCTGGATGCCTCGGCCTCGATGGGCTGGTCGGACGGCAGCCAGACGCGTTTCGCCGTGGCTTGCGCGGAGGCCTCGGAAATTCTGGCCGGCCTGTCGTCACGTGACGCCGCCGACGTGATCCTGGCGGGTGTAGAGCCGCATGCCGTCTTTCCGGCGCTGGGCGGGAACATTGGTTATCTGCAGGGCGAAATCCGGCGCGCGCGTCTCACGTCCGAGGGGCTCGATCCAGGGGCCGCCCTGCGCCTGGCCGTGCGGCTCCTTAACGGGGCGGAAGGCCGGAAGGAAATCTGCATCGTCAGCGATTTTCAGGCGTCGAACTGGCGCGGCGTCAAGCCGAGGTTGCCCCGGGATATCGGCCTGACGTGCGTCGGCACGGCGCGCGGCGAATCGCCGAACACCGCGATCCTGCGTGTTGAGGTCGATCCGGCACGGCCCCTGCCGGGCGAGGAGGTGACGATCCTGTGCGACGTGGCCAACTTCTCCGGGACGCCGCAGCGGAAGACGGTCGTGTTGGCGGTGGAATCGGCGCGGTCGTCCCGGGAGACGGTGATTCCCCCGTGGGGCCGCGCGACGGTGCTGTTCAAGCAACGGATAGACTCGTCGGCGCCGTTCACATTGAATGCGGCGCTGGCGGAGGACGGCTTCCCGGGCGATGACCGGCGCTGGGCGACGGTGGACCCGGCGGATGTGCTGCGCATCGGCGTGCTCTCGTTTGGCAAGGGGGGGGAGACGGCGGCGGCGTGGTCCCGGGGTTGCCGGGCATTGGGCTGGGCGCGAGCGGAGCCGCTGACCTTGGAGGCCCTCGCGAATCCGGAGACCCGCCGTGATGTGCTGATGCTCTCCGGATGGGATGGGACGGAGCCCGACCGCGTCCGTGGCTTTCTTGAACGGGGTGTTCCGGTGGTGTGGTATCCGCCCGTCGGTATGCCGCTCTCACGGGTGATGACGGTTCTGACGAATGCCGCGCGGTCGGGGGATGCGGGGACCCAGACGGTTTGGGAGGAGGATCCCGAGGGGTTTCAGCTCAAGGTGGCGGCGCCGGATCACCCGGTGTTCCGGGCTTTTTCGGCGGGGGAATATGGAGACCCGGCGCGGGGTCGGGTCCGCGGCCGGTTGGCCGTTGCGGCGTCGCAGTTGCCACCGGGCGAACCGTTGATGGCTTACACGGATGGGACGCCCGCCTTGTGGAAGTGCCGGGGCGACTTGCCGCTCCTGTTCTGGAACATTCCCCTGGATAAAGGGATCTCCTCGGTTCAGAACCAGGGGGAATTTGTGCCTTTCTTAGGTGAGTTGTTGCTCGAAACGCGACGTGGAACGTCCGGAGCAGTCCGGTCCGCGCGTGAAAGCCTTCCCGGGCAGACGTTGACCTGGCGGCCCGGGCTCGAGGTTCGCACCGATGAGGTTCGGCTGAAGGGGCCGGATGGCGCCGAGGTTCCGCTACGGCTACTGGAGGCGACGGGCGGGACCCTGGTGTCCGATTCCCTTGGGCGACCCGGTATCTATGAGTGGACAGCCGGCGAGCGTGTGATGTGCCGCGAAGTGGTCAACTTCCCGTCGGCCGAGTCGGATCTTCGTCCGATGTCGGGGACGGAGATCAAGGGCTTGGGCGGATTGACGGCTGTTTCCGGGCGGGATGTCCGGGAATGGCAGGCGGGTATTCCGCTCTGGCCGCGCTTACTGTGGATTGCTCTGGCGCTTCTGCTTTGCGAAGGCGCCGTGGTCGCGTCGGGGAGGTTTGCATGACCATGAATCCCCTGTTGCCGATGGAACAACTGGTCCTGCTGCTCACGGCGATCCTGGCTGGCGGCATGATCCTGGCGTGGCGCGCCTCGGCCCGGCTTTCTCACTGGAGGCGATGGGCCGCCTTGGCGGCCCGCTGTTTTGCGCTGGCAGCCCTGGCCACGATTGCCCTGAATTTCGGGCATTGGCGGAAACCGGGCGCGGACGTCAAACCAAGGTGGTGTGTCATGCTCGACCGCAGCGCCAGTATGGCCACGGCGGACATGGACGGGCAGAGCCGGTGGGAGGCCGCCCGGCGCCTGGCGTTGCGATTGGAAAAAGAGGCCGGGACCCGGCGCGATCTGGATGTCTTCGCGTTCAGTGCCAACGTGGACGGCACGCGCCAGACCGCCGACTCGGTCGCCGGTCTGGTTCCTGACGGACAGGTGACGGATGCCGGGCGGGCCCTGGAAACGGTTACCGGAGCGGGGATGCCGGGCGGCGACAGACCGATCGGGATCATTCTGCTTACCGACGGACGCCAGACGATTCCGGATGCCGATCCGATGACGGCCGGGATGCGGGCCCGCGCACAGGATGCCCCGGTGTTCGCGGTGCCGTTCGGCAAGGTCAAGGACGTCCGCGATATTGCCGTCAAGGCGGCGCGGAGATTGGTGATCGGGTTTGTGGGGCAACCCGTGCGTATCCAGGGCGAGGTGGTGACTCGGTGGTCGGACGAAGTCTCTGTGGCGGTCCGTTTGCTGGATGGGACCGGGCGCGCCGTGGCGACGAATGAAGTCCGGTTGCCCGCCGTTGGTCGGGGTACGGTCTCGTTTACCGTCACCCCCGAACGGCCGGGATACGCCTCGTACAGGCTCCAGGTGGCGCCCTGGGAGGGCGAGAATGATGTGCGGAACAACGAGTCGGCCTTCGAGATCAACGCCCTCGACCGGAAGATTCGACTGCTGCTGGTGGAAGGGGTGCCTTATTGGGACAGCAAGTTTTTGGGACAGCATCTGAGGAAACAGCCGAATATGGAGGTAACGGCCGTGTACCGTACGGCGCCGGAGCGGTTCTTCAAGACGGATCCGGCCGGCGTTCCCCAGGCGGAGTCGAAGGCCATCTTCCCTGATACGGCCGCCGAATTGGGGTCCTATGACATCGTGGTATTCGGGAAGGGAGCGGAGTACTTCCTGACGCCCGAGCGGATTTCGGCGTTGAAATCATTTGTGGCGGATCAGGGCGGGAGCGTTGTGTTTGCGCGCGGCCGGCCCTATGCCGACCAAGGCGGGGGCCTGGAGGACCTGGAGCCGGTGGAATGGGGCGGCACCTCCTCCATGGACTGCCGGTTGACGCCGCGCGGAGAGGGCGAGGATATCGGCCTGTTCGCCGGATTGCTGCCCGGCCGTGATGATGCCGTGTGGTCTCGCCTGCCGCTGGTACGGTGCAGCCAGACTTCCGTGGGGCTAAAGTCGTTTGCCCAGGTCCTGGCGGAAGGACGGCGGACAGGGGACGCCTCGTTGCAGGCGGTTCCGTTGTTGGTGAGTCGCCGATTCGGCAAGGGAATGACCGTGGTAATGAACGTCGACGGTTTCTGGCAATGGTCGTTCTTCCCGTCGGCCCAGGCCGCCGCGGGGATGTATCAGGAATTGTGGTCACAACTGATGCTCTGGGTGGGAACCTATTCGGAGTTTCTTCCCGGCCATGACTATGCGCTGCACCTCGGGGTTACGACAGCGCCGCCGAATATGCCGGTTCGGGTCCAGGTCCGGCGGCGCGGCCTGGCTGCCACGACCCGGGAGGCGCCGCGGCTGCGTGTTACCTGCGGCCTCGACACGGTTCAGGAAATAACCCTGGCGGAGGGGGACCGGGTGGATAGTTGGGAGGCGGTCCTGACCTTGGCTGACCCTGGATTATACCGTGTGGCCTTGGTTTCGAAGGACGTTGAGGCCAGGGGACGCGAGTTGGGTGCCCTGCTCCAGATCCAGGCGCCGCCGGGTGAGTCGGATGACGTCAATCCGGATCCGGAGTTTCTGGCGAAGCTCGCGGCGGCATCGGGTGGCAACGTGCTGGAGGCCGGCGCGCTGGCCGAGGCTATGGATCAACGGGAGCGGGTGCGGAGCCGGCAGGCGGACCAGGGGGGCAACGCGGTGTGGGAACCGCTGTGGGACCGGGGCTGGCTTCTCGCCGTCATTCTGGCGGGGCTGGCGGTGGAATGGATCATCCGGCGACGGAACGGACTGGCTTGACGGAATATAGCATATGTGCGATAGTCGTGCTGCGACGAAGAAACAGTATTTGGCGACACGACAGGTGCGCGAATTCATCACGGCACAATCGCGTGAGATTCAAGTCGAGTACGTGAAGTTGGTCGAACGGATTGAAACCGATGGGTACTTGATCGAGCCGTTTGGCAAGAAACTTGATCGGGATATGTTCGAGATGCGGCTACGGCGAGGGAGGCAGGTGCGGGTTGTGTATTTTTATCACATGGGCAACCGTGTGATTGGTGTGCAGGCCTTTGTGAAGAAGACCCAAAAGACGCCGCCGCAAGAACTGGCGCAGGCGCGGCGGGTAAAGCGGAGGATCGAGGATGGCGACTACGACGAAGAAGGCTAGGTCATTGGAAAGCATGCGTGCGGCGCACGAAACCCAGGCGGCGGGTATCCGGGCACATCCGGACTTCCAGCGGGTATCCGACGAGTTTGATGTGGAATATGAGGTGGCGCGTCAGATGCAGATGGCACGCAAGCAAGCGGGGCTCACCCAAGGCGATCTGGCCCGGCGAATGCATACGACACAGAGCGTGGTGTCACGGATCGAATCCGGGGTGAATGTCTCCATCGAAACGCTGGCCCGTTTCGCCGAAGCGTGCGGGAGTCGGTTGCAGGTCCAGATGGTTCGTGAAACTGGGGCCGGATATGGTCGCGCCGTGAAAAGTCAGTAGTTGAGGGAGGTGTCGAAAGACAGGGAAATTGACTTGATGAACCCTGTCATCGGAACGGTTGGACCGGAGCGCATTTATGGACCGATATGCTTGGCATAAGACGTCACAGTTACTCCGATTGGCGTAACAGCAATGAACGGGAACCCTAACAAGGAGTTTTTTGAGCATCTGAAGCGCTTCAGATCTGCTTGGAGGCGGGGTCTTGTCTTCGCCTTGGTCCTGCGGCTTGCCGGCTGGGCCGTCACGGCGGTGGCGGTCTATTTCGTGGCGGACTTTTTCCTGGCACTCGATGAAGTCGTGCGGATAGGGCTGAACATTCTGCTGCCGCTCGGGCTGGCGGCGGCGGTCGCGCCGGAGGCGATCCGGATTGCCCGGCTCGGGATGCGGGAGGCGGCGGGGCGCACGGACCATATCGGGCAACACCGCAGGAAGGATGTGCTGACGGCGTGGGAACTTCATCCTGCCGACGGGCCTGAAAAAACTCCTAAAGAAGGCGGAATGCGTTCTTGGTGGACGCCGGTGTCTCTACCGGCGTCTGACCGCGCTAGGGACAGCGCGGTCCACCTTGAGGACGGCACGTTGCCTTCGTTTCTGGTGCAGCGAAGTCTCGATGAGGCTACGGCCCGACTCGCCGTCCTGGATCCCC
>JBAXWO010000809.1:0-1621 GCA_037128375.1 bacterium | reverse complement strand
TGCGGTAATGATTGAAGAGGACATCCACGGCGGTATGCCCCATCTGAAGTGCCGTCTTGGGGGCATCTTCGTTTTGCGCCAGCAGATATGAACCGAATGAATGGCGCATCACGTCCTTGGACCATTTGACATCAGCGGTCTTCCGGACATTCTTCAACAAATGGCGAGAGTAGCCGATCTTGCCGGAAGAGCGAATATACGGGGCCAGCCATTTGATGAGGTTGCCCGATAAATCGACATATCGTTGTCGGCGTTTCTTGGCGGTCGCCGGGGTCACGCGAATTGTGCGGGCCTCAAAATCAATATCCTTCCAATCCAAGTTGACCAGTTCATTCTCCGGGCGCAATCCGGCGAAGTATCCGATAGCCAGATACGGGACAATCTTAGATCGAGCGGCAAATATCTTGACCTGGTTGGCGGTGGGGCGCTTGATGCTTGCCTTCACTTTGCGATTTGCCAGGCGGCTCTCGACAACGTATTCCGTTGGAACGTAATTGTTGGCCGCTGTGAGCATCGCTTTGACTTGGGCCGGAGTGTGGATTTCGGCCAGCGCCTCATCTTTTGTGAAACGTTTTTTCGCGGATGCAGGATTGCGTTCCGTGTATCCCTCCTCGACGGCATAGGTAAACAGTCCAGAAATGGCCACGCGATAGGCATCCCGGGTACTGGGCGTGTGGCCAGTTGCATCCAACCACTCCTTCACGTCTGCCCTGCTGACTTCCGAGATGCTCGTATCTCCGAATTTGGCGCGGAACGGCTTAAGTTTGAATTCCGCGTCGGCTATGGTTCTGGGGCGTTTGCCGGACGCCTTCTTGGCGGCAATATACTCGCTGCAGACATCGGATAGCAGGCGGGAAGCATCAGCAGCGGACGTGTGTTTTTCATAGAACCGTATGGCACGGATCATTCGTGCCGTATCGCCTTTCACGGCCATGAACGATTCGATCAGGTGGGTCTGTTGGGCATTGGAGAGATTGAACCAGTTGAAAGGAGCCTTCTCTTTGACCACCTGCTTTTGCCCACTCAGACGATCCAGATATTCGGCTTTCTTCGCGGCGGCCGCCTCGACAGCCTCAGCCTCGGTTGCGAAGTAAAGTTTCCGTGGGGCGAACTTGGTGCCAAGATCGACCATCCAGTTCCCCCGGTCAGGCCGTTCCCGAATCTTGGGTTCCCAACTCGCGCCCCGTTCCCGCTTCACCTTTTTCTTGCGTGCCATTGTGTGGTTCTCCGTATTTGGTCGTATCAGTCCCCGACCCTCATTTCTGGGTGTTATTATGTCCCCATAATGTCCCCACTGCAAGATATTTGTTGATTATATGGCTTTTTATTTCAATTGTATTATGACTTCGGATCAGAAGATTGCAGGTTCGAGTCCTGCCAGGCGCGCCACACAGCAGAGTTCGCGGCAGCGAACACGCTGCGTGGCTGCTCCGCAGTGTGCCCGAAGCGAGCGCTCTACAGTCTCCCCGCCGTGCGGTCAAAACGAAACGCTCACAAACGCCCACGGCTTGACACAATCTCTTGACTTTCGTCGGTCATTGAGACATAAGTCCCGCGTTTTTTCATAACGAGCAAAAGTTTAACGAATGCCCGGTCCGCGCCCATTCTGGATCGTAGCGGG
>JBAXWO010000808.1:0-1626 GCA_037128375.1 bacterium | reverse complement strand
AGGGGAGTCGCGCCACGCAAGAACACTCCTTGTGCCGTCCTATGGAGACCTCGGTTGAGCCCATGAGGTGAATGCGGCGATTTCCGAGACGCACGGCGAGGGCAGGATAGACGGCATCCGGCGATGGCGCGGCTTTGGGATATCCGGAGGTTTTCCCGTAGAGGGGCGGCTTTGTTCATTTCAGGAGCACCAAAGGCGCCCAGATCGGGGGCGGATTGAAGGCCTTGAAGTCCTCGATCGACCCTTGCGCTCCCTTGATGAGACTGTCCAGCCCCTGGATATAGTTGTTCACGGGGGCATCGCCAGCCTCGCGTGCGGTGGGGTTGTTGATGATCTGGATCCGGAGGGTTTCCAGCACTTTCCCCGCCGGCTCCTGAGCCCGGAACACTTCATGGGTCACGACTTTGGTGTACCAACGGTATTCTTCGCCCTTTCGGTATCCAACATAGATCTTGAAGACGTTGACGCCGCTGAAACCTTTGGGCGGACGAAAGGCGATGGGGGTGTCCACCTCTTCGCCGAGATCCGGCTCCCACTCCGGCTCGTCGACGACCGTCTCTTCTCCGGCACGAATGACGACGACGAAATCACTCAGGTCCGCAACCAGGGGCATGATCCGGAACCCGAACGGCATGGTGTAACCTTCAACAAAGATGCGCCCCATGTTGTAGAGGACGCGAAGATCCTGGCAGCCTTTTCCGCCTCCGTTACCCGATTGCGAGTCCGATGGCTTGGATGCGCTTTCGGAACTTGGTGGGGGGATTGTGAAGATTTGGGGGGCTAACGTATCCGGAGAGATATCGGCCATGTCAGGGAAGTCGGACCGCGAGGCCGCGGTCCCTGCCGGGGAATGTAAGAAGCTGACATGGGGAGGGACGCCGGACTTGGCGTCAGGTAGTGCGGACAGCGAGGCTACGGTCCCTTCCGGGAAAGGGGAGAGTCCAGAAGGCGGGATTGGCGTCGCCGGAGGGAGGCGCGTCCGACACGCCGGGCAGAAACGCACCTCGTCATCCGCGATGGGTATGCCGCACTCTGGTTTAGGACAATCGCGCATGAAATTGCTCTACTTGACGATTTGGGTTGTGCTGCCCGGATGTTTCGCCGATTCCGACATGGCCTGCATGCCGGTGTTATACATCTGCTGCAGCCGGTCGGCCATCTGATCCAGCAGTTTCTTCTTTTCTTCGATATCCTTGTCGCGATCCTCCCGTTTGCCCCGTTCGCGCTCGATCAGAACGCGCGCCAGTTCCGGGTTCTGGGCGGCGGCGGCGGCCAGGATCACGTCGGCAGAGGCACCTTGCATGTTTGTCTGGGCCATCATCCGGATCAGGTCGGCGCGCTTGGCGGGGTCATCCATCAGCGCGATCATGGCTTTGGGATCCATGGAACCATAGATTGCCGCCAGGCCTTGCACGTTATCGCGGTCGATCTTCTGCTTCTCCGCCTTGACTTTCAGCCACATCTGCGTGATGGCCACCTTGTTCTGGTTCTCCATGAGTTCGGCTGTCCGCCGGTACTCGTCCTCGCTTGCCCGCATGCCCAGCGTGTGTGAGAGTTTGGCCAATTCCTGCACCATGGCAAAGTCGGCCGTCTTCTTGTCGATCTCTGCGATCTTCACGATCTCGG
>JBAXWO010000807.1:0-1631 GCA_037128375.1 bacterium | reverse complement strand
TGATCGCATTGGCGGCGGTATCGATCACCAGCACCTCATTGGTTCCGTCGAGAAAGCTCGGGACCCACTTTCTGGTGCCCTGTCTGTAGGTCGCGACGACGGCGTTGTCGACTGCGGAGGCGAGGTCGAATTGGAAGCGAATGTCCTTCGATCGGAAGAGGACCGCTCCCGTGTCGCCGTCGAGCAGCACCACTTCCTCGTTCGTGGTCAGCGCCAGAATCGCGCCGCCGGGCAAGCTTTGCTGTTTCTCGATGGCTATGTCCGGCGGCGATGTCCAGACGGTGGCGCCCGTCCGGAGGTCCTTCCCGCTCAGGCGCTGGTCATCGAGCTTGGGGACAACATAGTCCCCGCGCATGCGGCCTTCCACCTTCCATGGACCCGACCGGCCCGGCAGGCGCGAGAAAAGTGCCTGCGCGCTGCTCGCGGCCATCGGGATGCTGGAAACCACGGTGCCCGTCCAGGGGTCCAAGATCACGACCTGACTGGAGCCGTCCGAACTGGAACCTAAGAGCCAGATTCCCTCCGCCGACACAAAAGCAAATCGCGGAATCGACTCCATACCAGGCAAAAGGGTTTCGCATTCCCGGCGTTTCCAGGCGCCACGGCCGGTTAACAAATCCGCGCTGTCCGCGCTCCCACCTTTCTGTTTGGTCACGTGCGTCGCCAGGCCGGCCCGGCTCACCAGGTAACCGGACCACTCCCAAAAGGTCGCCCTTATCACGTCGGGGAACACGCTCCCCGACCACAGATCGACGCACGCCAGACTGTCGCCTTGAATCGTGACGAAGCTGCTATCGTCCCGCGGACCCGCGACGCCGCTAGACATCCAGACCAAGCCCGCGACATCCTTTTGCCATCTCGACTTCCCCGTCGTGAGATTCAGGCATCCCAGCACCGTCGTCGGTCCCAGTCTCGAGTAGCACAAACCGGCCGGTGCGAGTCTGATGGAGATGTTGGCGGGCAGTGTCTTGCGCCAACGCAGCCGCCAGGGCGGGAGCGGGAAAGCGTTCACGTCGGCCCGCGCCGCGCGTTCGAGGAACTCTGGCACGGGGCCCTTTCCGCCATCCCGCCACTGCCGGCACAAGGTCGCCGCCCCCTTGGGCCATTTCGTCCGCTCGTAGAGCCGCACAAGTTCTGCGGCCACGGCCTCCCTGTCCGAATGCGCCGACAGCGCGAGCGCCCGTTGCAGGATCGCCTCCGCAATCCCCATATCCCCGCGGCCGATGGCCAGTTGCGCGGCCCGGAACGCCGCGTCCCTGGCCGCGGACGTCCCGGCAAAGACGGTCGCCACGTCGCTCAACGCCATCGCGTCGGCCTGCGAACCGAGCAGGGACAACGCGTTGGAGGCCGGTTCCTCGAGCAGCGCCCGCACCTTCGCCTCGTCGTCGGTCAGCAACGCGCGGACGCGCCGGGCGGCAAGGCGGGGCGCCGAGGCCTCCCAGTTCCGGTCGTCCAGCAACGGCGGGATGCCGGCCTCGGGCTCGGTCATGAGCCGGACGTACAACGTGAGCGCCCCGTTCGTGTTCCCGGTCCGTTCGCGGCCTTGCGCCCAACGCCAGGTCGCCTCCGCACGCTGCACCCCCGATGTGGCAATCGTCTGCGCCTCCGCATAGAACTTCTCCGCGGCCCCC
>JBAXWO010000806.1:0-1639 GCA_037128375.1 bacterium | reverse complement strand
AAATGGGGCGAAAATATCCTTTTGGCTATTGTCATGTCAATCGTTTTCATCTACTATCTCCACCAACGCGGAGATAGCCGGAAACGGCTCAATCACTTGTTGGCATGGAGAGATGATGTGAAGAGCGCATGGCTACTCGTACTCGCGGTTGCCACCGTTGCTGGCGGCCGGACACCTGCATGCGCAGACCTAAGTAGTGAACGGCCGAACAGGATGGCGTTCGCGGAAGCAATGGGGCGGGTCAAAGCCGGAATGGCGACAAACGAGATTGTGGAACTCGTCGGTCTTCCGGATGAGAAGCGAATGGTGCAGAGGGGCAGCCCGGATCCGTATGGTGTGTCTAGCATTTGGTGTTACGGAACCGATACGAACGTGTCATTCCCGACGCTCGGATGTGTGTATCTGGATGACAACAGTGCGGTGGAAGTGTACGGCGGATTTGGCCCCGCGGAGGGGTTCTTGGCTCGGCCGGTTCGTGAGGGCGGTGTCTCTGAGCGTGAAGACGTCAGGCAGATACCGTTCGATGAGCGGGAATTGAGGAGGTTGTTGCAGGTCGTTGATGAGGCACCGCCGGCGTCAGCACCTGGATACGATCCGCTCGCGGTGATTCGTGTCGCGAATGTGTTGGTTGGACTGGGCAAAGAAAAGGCGCTGGCGGTCCTTCAGGAATACCTGCGAGTGGCTGATGACAGCCGAAAGGCACGGGAAGGACTCTTTCTGATACTACGTGTCATGTTCGATGTGCCGGACGATCCGGGATTCATGCCGAGTGTTGGCTTAGGAACTTGCGATCCGCCAAAACCAGAAGATTGGAAGGCGATACCTCGGTTTCCCATTGTTTTGCACGACGATATTCCGTTTCTGATGGTAATGCACTGGAATATCAGATTCGGTTGCCCGGAACGCGTTGAAACACATGTTGACTACTTTCGCAAGCATGGGTCTTTGCGGAAGCATCCTCTCCGTCCTCCAGACGATATTCTATCGAGTATCGAAAAGTTGGACCGATCATCGTACACCTTTCCCGGCGATAGTCCTTACCGCTCTGTCTATCGTGAAATGGTGGCCAATCAGACACTAGGTCTCGTCAGGTCGGTGTATCCGGTGGATACTGATAGACAGGGCTATCGTTTTCGCGCCAAGTCTGGCCTTGGAGTGTTGCACAGCGAGTACTTCGATCAAGGTCGATGGACACGCCTGACGAACGAAATGGCCAGGTTGCGAATGTGCTGGAGCGAGGAAAAGTCATGTTACGTTCGCAGGAATAAGGAGCAAAGCCACTAGACAACAGAGACCCGCCCAGCGCCGGGCCTTCTGTCCGCCACCATGAATGAGGATTATCCACTTTTTGCGCAAGACTTCGCCGGGCGGCATCAGGACGCCGACCCCGGTGGAAGAACCTTTCGTGCGGGGCGAGTAGCACGTCCAGACAGCCGGAATGGGCCCCAGGTGGTTTCTGCGAGTTCCTGCCGATCCGCGGCGGCTCGTCTGCTAGTGGCCATCCTTCTGCTGGCGGCGTCGGGTTGTGCGCGCGAAAAACCCGCGCCGCCGCCCCAATCCGTGCAGTGGCTGTGCATGGGGACTACCGCCGCTGTCTCGGCCCCGGCCGGTCAGTCGGCGCGTGTGCAACGGTTGCGCG
>JBAXWO010000805.1:0-1641 GCA_037128375.1 bacterium | reverse complement strand
ACAAAATCATTGTCAATTCTCAATAATTGTAATAATATCTTTTCGCAATGAATGACTTCGATAGGACATTTCACATGACACGGCCCCAGGATGCGCGGCAGGTGTTGGGGCAATGGTTACGACGATCCCGGCAGCGTCAGGATTTGACGCAGCCGATGCTATCGTCCAAATCCGGCGTGCCGGTGGCGACACTTTCGCGCTTGGAGCGCGAGGGCGCCGGGGGCATTGATAACCTCATGCGCGTGTTGCGGGCATTGGGCGAACTGGACGGGTTCTACGCCCACCTGCAGGAACAGGTGCGTCAGTCCTCTCTACCACGCGATATCTCCGAGTTGCAGAAGCCCGACCGGCCACGACAACGTGTGCGCATTCGCACGCCGAAACAGGGGGCACCATGAGTCTACAGGCGTTGGAGGTGAGGCTGCAGTTCGATGCCGAGCGCCATCTCAAGGTCGGCACCGTAGCGCGATCAGGGCGTGACTTCGTCTTTCAGTACGACGAGGGCTTCCTGCGGCGGGGGCTTTCGATCTCGCCCTTCCGACTCCCCTTGCGATCAGGCCTGCACGTCTACGACGGACGGGGGCGCATGGATCTGTTTGGCGTCTTCGAAGATGCCATGCCGGACAGTTGGGGCCGTCGTCTGATAGACCGGCATTTCCAGAAAACCCAGGGACGCGCACCCGAGGTCTTGGAGCGCCTGGCCTGTGTGGGAGATCGGGCCATGGGTGCCTTGACTTTTCATCCCCCCGAGGATCTGACGGTACAGTCGGAGACGGAATTCGATCTGGCCGTGCTGGCGCAAGAGTCTTGGGATTTCGACAACGACCGGGTGGAGGATGTGTTGCCGGAACTGCGCCGCATGGCCGGAACCTCCGGTGGCGCGCGTCCCAAAGTCTTGGTGGGTTTGCCCGAAACAGGCACGCCGATAGGGCCGGTCCTTCCCGGCGATGCCGCACTGCCACCGGGATACGTCCACTGGATCGTAAAGTTCAACACTCAGTCGGATGGCCCGGACGCCGGCCCGCTGGAGTTTGCGTATGCCGAGTTGGCGGCGGCGGCTGGCGCGGAAGTACCTGAGCACCGGCTGATCGACACCGCTTCCGGCCGCTTTTTCGCCGTCCGTCGCTTTGATCGCCCCCGCCCCGGTTGTCGTCTGCATCTGCACTCCGCCGCCGGCCTGCTGCACGCCGATTTTCGCACTCCGGGGGACGAATACGACATTCTCTTTCGTCTGACCGAATCCCTGACGCACGACCATGCGCAACGGCGCGAACTGTACCGACGCGCCTGCCTGAATGTCCTGGCCTGCAACCGCGATGACCATCTGAAGAACTTTGCGTACCTGATGGATGCAGAAGGAATCTGGCGACTCGCTCCGCTCTTCGATTTCACCTTCCACCAGGGACCCAACGGGTGGCACACACTCTCCGTGGCCGGTGAAGGGCAGAATCCCCGCCGGGAAAACCTGCTGAACCTCGCCGATCAGGCGGATTTGAAACCCAAAGAAGCCAAAGCCATCATCGATCAGGTACGTGGCGCCATTACGGGATTCAAGCCGTTGGCGGCCCGGTTGAACCTTTCCGCGTCAACGACAGCGCGTGTCGTTGCGCGGCTCCAGGAGATTGATTCGTAAATGGGCCT
>JBAXWO010000804.1:0-1646 GCA_037128375.1 bacterium | reverse complement strand
ATGCGTCCCCAATGCCCGCTATTTGTCGCTTGTGGAGACGTGACCCCGCGCGGTCGAGCTGATCGCGCGGCGGCGGGAGCGGGTGTTGGTGGGGTGAGGGGGAAAGGTGAAGATATAGGTCTGGCTGGCTGTTTGTTACTTGTTACGATGTGACCCCGCTGGCCCGCGACTCGGTCATGGAGTGGAAGAGTTTGATCGGTCCTGGCGGACCGGCGGCACCGGCTGCCGACCAGGTGATCGACGTCCCGGATGAGGCGGCGGACGGTGGCAGCGGTGAGTCGTGAGCAGTTTCAACTACGCCCCCCACCCTGCCCAGTGCCTGATCCACCAGGCACGCGACAAGCGGTTCCGGACCGTGTGCACCGGGCGGCGGTTTGGTAAGACGTTGTGCCTGGCGGCGGAGTTGTTGGACCGGGGCGGGAGCGAGAAGGCCGGTGAGTACGGCTGGGTGGCGCCGACGTACAATGTCGCCGAGCGCGGGATCGAGGCGATCCGGTTGATTGCCGACGGGGCGATCGAGGTGTCCGGCCGGGCCCCGAGCCGGGTCGAGTTCCGGACCAAGCTCGGGACCAGCCGCATCTGGTTCCTTTCGGCTGATAATCCCGACAACATCCGCGGGTTCGGGTTCCAGGGGATTGTGATCGACGAGGCGGCGGCGATCCCGGTGAGCGTGTGGCACTACGTGCTGCGGCCCACCATTGCCCAGACTCTGGGTTGGGCGGTGTTTGTCAGCACGCCCAAAGGTCGCAACTGGTTCTATGACCTGTACACCCGGGGGCTGGATCCTGGGGAAAAGGATTACGCCAGTTTCTCATTCCCCAGCAAGGCGTCGCCCTACTTTCCTGCCAAGGAGTGGGAGGAGGCCAAGCGGACACTGCCGGCAGACGTGTTCCGGCAGGAATACGAGGCCGAGTTCCTGGAGGATTCCGCTGGCGTGTTTCGGAACATTGACGGGTGCCTGTTCGACCCGGCAGCGCTGAGCATGGAGCAGAGATCGCCGAGTAGAAATGTGATCATCGGTTGCGACGTGGCCAAGCACACCGACTGGACCGTGTTGATCGCCATGGATGCCGAGACCGGGCGGTGCTTCGACATGGAGCGGTTCAACCATCTCGACTGGCCGATCCAGAAGGAGCGGATACTCGCCTTCGCGTTCAAGCACCGGGGCCGGATAGTGCTCGATGCCACGGGTGTCGGGGACCCGATCTACGATGACCTGAAGCGGGTTTGGCCGGACATTGAGGGGTTCAAGTTCACGTCCAGTTCCAAGACCGCGCTGGTCCAGCGCTTGATCGTGGCGGTGGAACAGCGACGCGTGTCGTGGCCGGGAACGGGGAGAGAATCCAGTAGCCAGAATCCAGAATCCAGAATAGGGACATGCTGACGGCGGAAATGCGGCGGTATGAATACGCCATCTCACCGTCAGGCGGTATCACGTACGATGCGCCGTCGGGTTACCACGACGACTGCGTCATGGCGTTGGCCCTGGCAAACCACAGGCGGTGGGAGACGGAGAGTTGCGGGAACATGCTGCGCGTGGATGGTGGCGAGCGGCGCGGTAGTGTGATCGCGCGGCGGCGGGAGCGGGTGGTGGTGGGGTGAGAGGCCGGACGGCAACCCCTCACATGTGCCATCATGGTCCTATT
>JBAXWO010000803.1:0-1646 GCA_037128375.1 bacterium | reverse complement strand
ACCTGCTCGGAGAAGTCGGTCAGGACGTTCATGTAGTTGATGTAGGCGTCGTAAGGCGAGCTGTAGGGGTTGAAATACTTGTGCACATCACCGTCCGCGAACCACTTGGTGCACATGTAATAGAAATGATCGGACGTCTGCAGGCGCCGCCAGGTTTTGAAAAGATCCTTCCTGTTTCTCGAGCGCACCCTGGCTTCGAGGGCGTAAAGGGACCGGAGCGCGTCGTTCTGCAGGTCGTTGCCCATCCAGGCGGTGAGATCGCGTTCGACATCCGCCCAGGACATGAACTGGGGGACGGACAGCGTGGAGGCGGGCGTCGACTCCAACGCGAGTCCGGTCGGGGTCTGGAATCGAAAATGGGGATCGGCGAGAATGTGTTTGGGGATGAGCCTCAGAAAATCGAAGATCCCGCTTTCCTCCCATTGGTGCTCGCCGAAGGTCTCGAAATCCATGAAGAGATTGATGGCATCGCCCGCATTGTCGAGTTGGTGCACCCAGCCGGCGAACTTGGCGGCGGTCAGCGGGTATTCCGCCCAGTCCCGGCTGGAAAAGCGAAAGGCGATATCGTCGGAAAGACGGTAGTTCTTGAGGAGCAGACGGAGGGTGTCACAGCCTTCCGGACGGTAAACGGAGTTTGGACTGCGCCACCCCAGGATGTGATCGGCGCCTTCCGCCAGAATGGCCTTGTAGCCCATGGTTTCCACCTCCCTTGCGATGGCGTCGCTGTAGATCAGCTCCGTGTTGCGGAAGGCCGTGGCTTTCTGGCCGAACAGTTTATAGATATGATGGCGGTGGAGTTCAACCTGCTCCCGGAATTCCGGCATGGAAAAGACGGAGGCCAGTGAATGGTGGTAGGTTTCGTTCAGGAACTCAACGCATCCCGTGTCGGCCAGGCGTTTGAAACTATCCAGCACGTCGGGCCTGAACTGCTCGAACTGGTCGAGGGCGACGCCCGAGATGGAAAAGGCGATGCGGAAATCGCCCTTGTATTCCTTGATCAGGTCCAGCAGGACGGCATTGGCGGGGAGATAGCACTTTTCAGCCACCTTGTTGAGGATCTCGCCATTATGCTCATCATCCTCGTAGTGAGGTTCCTGCCCGATATCGAAAAATGTGTAGTGGCGGAGGCGACAGGGCTGATGGACCTGGAAATAGAAGCAGATCGAGGGCATGTGAACCTAAACCTGAAGCTGGTTATAGACGCCGATGATGCGTTCCGCCGCCACGTCCCAGCGAATGGCTTTCAATTCCTTCCGTCCGTTCCTCAGCATTTCCCGCGACAGGGCGGGATAGCTCAGTACGGCCAGTATCTTCCCCGCCATGTCCTCCACGTCCCAGAAATCGACCTTGAGGGCGTGGGTTAGAACCTCGCTGACGCCGGCATGCCGGGAGACGATAGCGGGCACATCGTAGACCATGGCTTCGAGCGGCGAGATGCCGAACGGTTCCGAAACGCTGGGCATCACGTAGAGATCGCTCATGGCGTACATGCGCTCCACCTCCTGACCTCGCAGGAAACCCGTGAAATGGAAATGCCGCCCGATCCGAAGCTGGCCGACACGTTCGATCAGGCGCGGCAACATGTCCCCGGCTCCCGCCATGACGAAGGTGACATCGGGCCTTTTCTCCAGGACCTTGGCGGCCGC
>JBAXWO010000802.1:0-1650 GCA_037128375.1 bacterium | reverse complement strand
TGCTGCCCCACGCACCTCCTCGAGCCGGAAGTGCCGTGGGCGAACATCGAGGCCTACGTGGCCGCCTGTAAGGACTTCCGGACCGCAGGGGGGTGAGCAGGCGCTTCCTCTTTCAGTGACTGGTTACCCCGCGCTGGCGCCGAAGACCATGGCATGCAATGAAGCATGCTTGAACTTCGGATCACGACCCAGTATCCTGAAATCATGACTGCGACATTTGAAACGGTTCGTGCGGGCATCCGCGAATTGCCGGACAACGAGAAGACGCGTTTGGTGGACGAACTTCTGGTGGAGTTGGACCAACCTGATCCGGTTTTGGACGCGCTATGGCTGGCGGAAGTGCGCGAACGGCGCGAAGCCTATCGTCTCGGACAAACCAAAACGGTCGCGTACGCCGATGTGCTGGAGAGATTTTCCCGCCCATGAAAGTGCGGTTTTTGTTCACGGCTGAACGGGAACTGCAGGATGCCTTTGAATGGTACGAGAACCAGGTTCCAGGGCTGGGAGCGGAGCTGATCGTCGAAGTTGACCGGTCTGTACGTTTGGTTATGCAGTACCCGGAGACTTGTGCGGATCTGGGCGAGGGCATCCGCCGCATGCTCGTTAACCGTTTTCCATACGGCGTCTGGTATGCAGTCGAGGGCGATACTATCGTCGTGTATGCCATCGCCCACCTTCACCGTAAGCCCCGCCGTTATCGGTGATCGCCACCGCCAAGCGGATCAAGCCGGATAGCCGGAAGGCGTTCTGACCCGGTTGCGGCGGTATTGCAGCGGCGAACAGCCCGCGATCTGCCTGAACTGGCGAGAGAAGTAGAACTCATCGTTGAACCCGACCGCGGCCGCAATCTGTTTCACCGGCTCGTCTGTGAACCACAAGAGCTCCTTGGCCTTCTCGACCCGCAGCCGGATCAGGTACAGGATCGGCGACGTCCCCATGACCCTTGTGAACAGATTGGAGAAGTAGGTCGGGTGCAGGTGGATCCGGGAGGCCAGCCCGGCCAGCGTCAAAGGCTGTGCCAGGTTCTCGCGCATGAACGCCACCACCGGATCGAAACGGCGCAGCCGGACAAACCCGTCATCCTGCGCCGCCGCCGGGATGTGATCGAAGAAGCGCGACAGCAGGTACGCCGCCAGCCCCTCCGCCTTGAGCCTGTTGCCGACGCCCGGCCGGTGCATCGCGTCCAGCATCTGCTGGAAAAGGCCGGCGAGATCCTCGTTCCTCCCGGGCTGATACACATAGGCCGGTTCCAGCACGGAAAAGAGGTCCAGACTACGGTTGACCGTCGCCGTCACATGTATCCAGTTCAGGCTCATGTGGAACGGACATGAGTAGTGCGAGAGCGTGTGGGACGGAATGAGGTATAGCGGGCCGGGTTCCATGGCAAAGGTCCGACCATGATGAACCACGGTACCGCGCCCGCTGTTGAGGTGATAGATGCGGGCAAAAGGGCTATTTACGTTGCGGAAAGTCCAGCTTGTCTGGCACGCAGTACGCGCGCCCTCGAGAATGCTTACCTGAACATACGGACTGGGTTCCACATTCGCCTCCCGCGTTCCGACCTTTGCGCCCCCCATGGATGACCTGTAATTAGTCCATGACAAACTGTAGGCCGTTCATTACCGGATCGCAAGCGGGAAGATAGGATGT
>JBAXWO010000801.1:0-1650 GCA_037128375.1 bacterium | reverse complement strand
ATCGTATGTCAGTTTGCAGTCGGCCTTGGCATGGTACGGCATGATTCCCGAGTCCGTTCCCGCGGTCACCAGCATCACCAGCGGCCGTCCGCGCCCCTGCCGTTTGCCCCTGGGCGATTTTTTGTTTCGACATGTGAAGAGACCCGAATTCCGGGGGTATCGGCGCACTGAGGTTCAACCGGGACAATTCGCCTTTGTGGCATGCCGGGAGAAGGCGCTGCTCGACCTGATCCATCTGACGCCCGGCGCGGACACCCAACCCTACCTGAGGGAACTGCGGCTTCAAAACCTTTCCGAACTCTCGCCCAGAAGCCTTCAGCGGATGGCGGCGGACTGGGGCAGTCCCAAGCTGCTGCGCGCCGCGAAGCAGATCATCGAGCTGCGGAAGGAGGAGGAAACGTGAAGGACTTTCTCAAAGAACTGGTCGCCGAACAGCGCACCCCGCTTCTGAAACACAGCGTCGCCCGCGAGTATCTGCAGGCGCGCATCCTCGGGGTGCTTCAGGAACACGGCGCTTTCCTGAACTGGGTGTTTCTCGGCGGCACGGCGTTGCGGTTTCTCTTTCGCATTCCGCGTTATTCGGAGGATCTGGACTTCGCCGTTCTGGACCGCGCGAAGCCGCATGGTTTCACTCGGATCGTCGAGCGCATCCGCGCCACGTTCGAGGCGGAGGGGTATCGGGTGACGGTCAAGTCCGCTCCCGACAAGACCGTGGCCTCCTGCTTTGTCCGATTTGGTGGTCTGCCGCACGAACTGGGGCTTACGCCGCACCGGAATCAGGTTCTCGCCGTCAAACTGGAACTCGACACAAACCCGCCGGACGGCGGACACGTCGCGACCACGCTCATCCGGCGGTACGTCACGCTCCATCTACTGCACCACGACAAACCGTCCTTGCTGGCCGGCAAACTCAATGCCGTGCTCTGCCGCCCCTACGTGAAGGGGCGTGACCTTTTCGATCTGGTCTGGTACCTGGCGGACCGCTCCTGGCCGGCGCCCAACCTGCGCCTGCTCAACGCCAGTCTCGATCAGATGGGGTGGCGCGGACCCACGCCGGATGCGGATAACTGGCGCGCGATTCTGCGGGCGCGTATCGAGACCATCCAATGGGAGGATGCCATGGCGGACGTGCGGCCCTTTCTCGAACGCCATGCCGATCTTGACCTGCTGACGAGAGAGAACTGCCTGTCGTTGTTGACCTGAAACCCCGCAAGGGACGGGCGTTCCATCAGCCGCATCACGATCACCACCGCCCCGCGTCGATTCCTTCCCCGGTCTTCCTTCTCCGGTCTTAATCTCCGGTCTTCGTCTCGGGTCTTTGTCTTTCCTCGGAAAGATTAAGACTGGAGATTAGGACCGGAGATTAAGACTCAAGACAACGACGCGGCGTATTTCTGAATACTCCCAATCGTTATCCGTTCTCGTCGGCCGTTATCGTCCACCGGTCCTCCATCATTGTCATAATCATTGTCGACAACGATTGCGACAACGATCTGAACCCCGAATCCTGAATCCTGAACCCTGAACCCTTCTCCTCTCCATTGGCCTGCGGCGCGGCGGGACGCCGTCGCCCTACCTCGCGCGAAGCGCCTTTCCTTAACCCGACTTTCCCCATTCGACATACTTTTCGACTATTTTCAGGCAGAAAGA
>JBAXWO010000800.1:0-1651 GCA_037128375.1 bacterium | reverse complement strand
CATTGCGGTGATCGATGGTCACAATGGAATGGGGCATGTGGTCGCCGAGCGGTCGATGGCCTTGGCCATTCGTAAGGCGAGAAAGTATGGAATCGGGATGGTTGCCGTCCGCAACTCAACCCATTTCGGGATTGCTGGGTACTATGCCACCATGGCCTCCGACCGTGGCCTGATCGGCTGCTGCGGGACCAACGCGCGCCCCTCCATCGCCCCGACGTTCGGCGTTGAACCGATGTTGGGAACAAACCCGCTGACGTTTGCCATGCCGACGGACGAACCCTTTCCGTTTTGCCTGGACTGCGCCACGTCGGTGGCGCAACGGGGCACGGTCGAGGTTTACTCACGCCGCGGACGTGCCCTGCCAGCCGGGTGGGTGATTGACCGACGGGGGCGACCGCGAACGGATACCGACCAGATTCTCAAGGACCTTGGCCGTTCTGAAGCCGCCTTTGTGCCCCTGGGCGGAGCGGGTGAAGAAACTGCCGGGTATAAGGGTTATGGTTACGCCACCGTCGTTGAAATCCTCTCGTCCGCCCTGCAGTCGGCCAACTTCATGAAGGCCCTGCTGGGGGTCAGGAATGGCCGGCCGGCCCCCATTGAATTGGGGCACTTCTTCATCGCTATTGACGTGTCCTCGTTCACGGAGCCCGCGGAGTTCCGCCGGCATGTGGGAACCATCCTGCGCCAGTTGCGGGCGTCTGCCAAGGCGCCGGGACGCCGTCGCATCTACACGGCGGGCGAGCGGGAGTATGAGGCGACTCAGGATCGCCTGCGAAGGGGAATTCCTGTGCCCTTGGGAGTTCGTCAGGACATGGAGGCCATGCGCGATGAACTCGGGTTCAAGACCCTCCGTCTCCCGTGGGAACGCCGCCGAATCTAACTCCCGCAACCGACGAAACGGCAAAGAAAGGTTCAGCGGGTGGCGGGACCGGGTCAGGGTTTCCAGGTCCGGACCTGTTCCATGAGCCGGTCGAGAATATCCGCCTCGGGCACGGTAGCCACGCAGATGCCGCGCACATACAAGGCGGCCTTACCCTGGCCGCCGGCGATGGCGATATCCGCTTCACGGGCTTCGCCCGGGCCGTTGACCATGCATCCCATCACCGCCACCACCGGGTGCGGCAGGGCCGGGGACGAGCGGTAGAATCTAGCCAGTTCGGCTTCCACCCGTTGTGCCAGATTGACGACATCGATCTGAATACGGCCGCATGTCGGGCAGGAAATGACACTGGCGCCCGGCGGGCGCAGGCCGAAACAGCGCAACAATTCGAGGCCAACCCGCACTTCCTGCGCGGGGGTGTCGGTTAAGGACACGCGGAGCGTGTCGCCGATGCCTTCCGCGAGCAGCATGCCCATGGCGACGCTCGAACGAATGGCTCCCGTCAGCAGTGTTCCTGCCTCGGTTACGCCTAGATGAAGCGGATGATCCGTCCGGCGGGAAAGCAACCGGTAGGCCTCCACCGTCCGGGGCACGTCGGAGGCTTTGACTGAAATCTTGATCCAGGGGTGGCCGGCGTCCTCCAGGATTTTGACATGACGCATCGCGCTTTCCACCAGCGCTTCCGCCGTGGCGCCGCCATGCTTTTCCAGAATATCCTTCTCCAGCGAGCCGGCGTTGACGCCGATGCGGATCGGGATCGTGGACTCACCG
>JBAXWO010000080.1:0-8457 GCA_037128375.1 bacterium | reverse complement strand
TAGCAGCCTCCCTGCGATCACGCCTATTTCGCGTTCTTGCTCAGGTACTTCGCGACGCCTTCAGCCGTCGGCTTCATGGCCTCGTCACCGGTCTTCCAGTTCGCAGGGCACACTTCGCCGTGTTCCTCGGTGAACTGCAGGGCATCCAGCGTGCGGAGCGCCTCGTCCACGCTGCGTCCGATCGGCAGATCGTTGACAATCTGATGCCGCACCACGCCGTGGGTGTCGATCAGGAAGAGGCCGCGTAACGCGACGGCATCATTGAGCAGCACGTCGTACGCGCGCGCGATCTTCTTGTCGAGATCGGCCACCAGCGGATAGCTGATCTCGCCGATACCCCCCTTGTTGTGAGGGGTCTGCCGCCAGGCCAAGTGCGTGAAATGCGAATCAACCGATACGCCGATCACCACCGCGTTCTTCTCCTTGAAGCGCGGGTTGGCCTTGTCGAAGGCAATAATCTCAGAGGGGCACACAAACGTGAAATCCAGCGGATAGAAAAACAGAACGACATACTTGCCACGGTAGGACGACAGCTTGATTTCCCCGAACGAATTATCCGGCATCACCGCCTGCGCGCAAAAATCGGGAGCTTCCTTGGTCACCAGTACAGACATTTCACACACTCCTTTACAGTCTCGTTGTTTCCCTCGCCGCACTCTCCAGACCACACGGCCTTTCGGGCGACTCAAATACGACGACATAATGCTACCAATGTGGTATCAGATGCAATTCTTTTTTACACTTTTTCAGAATTCCCCCACTAATGTGACCCTCCTACGACGGATCACGAGATACATTTTTGTTCTTTCCTGAACTCTTGCTACATTCTTGCGCCATTCACAAATACGACCCATGCGACGTAAAGACTTTTGTATGATCGTATCATATTACCATTGAGCATGTTACACTATGACAATGGTCCTTTCATCTCGGCTTGGCACAGATACTGGTATTCATTATCAGCACAGTGAACGCGACGGTGAAACAACTCAAGCAAAAGGAGATAACATGAAAAGGATAGGGTGGATAGCAGGACTGATGGGAACGGGAATGGCATGGGCGGGCGTGTTGCCCGCCCTCGCGGAGGACGCGGCATCCCAAGCGACGGCCTCAGCCGTATCGGCAGTCAATACAGGCGACACCGCATGGGTACTGGTCAGCACAGCACTGGTCATGTTGATGACCATACCGGGGCTGGCCTTGTTCTACGGCGGTCTCGTCCGAAAGAAGAACGTGCTTTCGGTCCTCATGCAATGCTTCTTCCTGATGTGCGCAGTGAGCCTGCAATGGGTGATCTTCGGCTACAGCCTGTCCTTCGGGCCAGACGTCAAGGGACTCCTGGGCAATCTGGACTGGGCCTTCCTCAAAAACGTGGGGCTTGAGCCGAATGCGGATTATGCCGGCACAATCCCGCACCAGGCCTTCATGATCTTTCAGATGATGTTTGCCGTGATTACCCCCGGCCTGATCATCGGCGCCTTTGCGGAACGCATGAAGTTCTCCGCATTCGTGGTCTTCATGCTGCTCTGGTCCACGATCGTCTACGATCCCGTGTGTCACTGGGTCTGGGGCGTGGGCGGCTTTGTCCGTAAGATGGGAGCGCTGGATTTCGCGGGCGGTACGGTGGTTCACATCAACGCGGGCGTCGCGGCCCTGGTCGCCGCGCTGGTGCTGGGACGGCGCCTGGGGCACCCCCACAAGCTCTCCCCTCCGCATAACCTACCTTTCGCCGTCATGGGCGCAGCCCTGCTGTGGTTCGGATGGTACGGCTTCAAT
Source organism: bacterium (assembly GCA_037128375.1). Lineage (GTDB taxonomy): Bacteria > Verrucomicrobiota > Kiritimatiellia > CAIKKV01 > CAITUY01 > CAMBRF01. Next base: position 6,681 of record JBAXWO010000080.1, on the reverse strand, counting down.
GCCGGAAGCGCACTCGGTGCGAATGGACTGGCGGCTAATGCCTTTGTCGTCACGCACGTGGCCAGCGCAGTCGCCGGTTTGTCCTGGGCACTGATGGACATGGCCTTCAATCGGCGCATGACCGTACTGGGATTGATCTCGGGCGCGGTTGCCGGCCTGGTCGCCATCACCCCCGCCGCAGGCTTTGTCAATCTTGGCGGCGCTATCGGGATCGGTCTCGGCGCGGGAGTCATCTGCTACCTGTTTGTCAGCTTTGTGAAGGAAAAACTCGGGTATGACGACGCTCTGGATGCCTTCGGCGTGCACTGCGTGGGCGGTATCTGGGGCGCACTGGCCACGGGACTGTGGGCGACCACCGCTGTCAATAGCGCAGGCGCTAATGGCCTGTTCTACGGGAATCCCGCCCAGTTCATCATCCAGGTCAAGGCCGTGGCGATCACCGTCGTCTACTCCGGCGTGGTCAGCTTTGTCCTGCTGAAACTGGTCGACCGGCTCATCGGCCTGCGGGCGACGGAACAGTCCGAGCGGATCGGGTTGGACCTGACGGACCATCGCGAAACCGGATACACCATGCTCGACTAAGCAAACAAGCCCACAACAATACGTGCAGATCATCATAAGGAAAAACAAACCATGAAATACATCATAGCCATAGTTCAGCCTGATCGGATGGATGAAGTCCTGGAACGGTTGACCGACAAGAACATCAACCTGGTCACCGTGACCAGCGTCATGGGCCGCGGCCGGCAGGGCGGCATCGCCCAGGTCTACCGGAGCCACAAGGAGGCCGGTAACCTGCTGAAGAAGACGAAGCTCGAAATTGCGGTGAACGACGACTTCGTCAAGCCGACGATCGAGGCCATCACCGGCGGGGCTCGCACCGGGGAAGTCGGGGACGGAAAGATCTTTGTCCTCGACCTGGCCGAATGCATCCGCATCCGGACCGGTGAAACAGGGGGAGAAGCAATCGGATAAGACAAACCGGCCGCGGGTGGCGGCCCCGGTGGGACGCCGCCACCCCGGCGATAATCGAAACACAAAGCAAAACACGAAAAGGGAATAACCATGAAAATGAACAAAGACAGAATGATACGACACTTGATCAACAGCAGCTTGGGAGTCCTGATGACCGCGACGGTTTGGGGCGGAGCGGGAACCGCCCGGGCGGAGGCACCGACGCCGGCCACTGGCCTGGCGGAGGCCACTTTGCTGAACGGATATGTCTGGCGCGGCCAGGTGATGAATGATGAGGTTGTCCTCCAACCCTCCATCACCCTTGGAAAGGGGGCCTTCACGATCAATACGTGGGGAAATATGAACCTCACGGACGCCGTCACCGAGGACGCCCCGGATTTCTCGGAACTCGACCTGACCTTCGGCTATTCGAAGACCGTGGGCACCGTGGCACTGGGAGCGGGCTTGATCGAGTATTCATTCCCGAATACCACCTTCGCGAACACCCGCGAAGTGTACGGCTCGATTGGTTTACCCACCCTGCCTGTCGTCCCCTCGTTGAGCGTCTATTATGACTTCGACGAGGCCGACGGGGTCTACGGCCTGCTGTCACTCGGGTATAGCCGCAGCCTCATGGAGAAAGCCACCCTGGCTCTCTTTGCCTCACTGGGCGCCGCTACCGCAGAGTATAACTCGTTCTATTTCGGCGTGGACGAGAGCGCGCTGAACGACCTGAATGTCGGCGCGACGCTCAGTATTCCGGTGACCAAATCCCTCACCATCACGCCGGGAGTCCAGTTCACCACCTTGCCTGATGACGAGATCAAGCGTGCGGCAGGCGGACTCTACAAGGACAAGGAGCTTCTGGCCGGAAGCCTCAAGGCCTCGTACGTGTTCTAAACCATGCCCCGATAACCCGAAACAGACCGGTCCGGCAGGCCGGTCTGTTCTTTTAGCCATCCAGCCCCGGGTCACTTCGCCAGCGACGCAATCGTCACCGCACTCAGCTGCTGGTCAACCGAGGTCTGAATGCGGTGAATGGCGCGGCGCATACGGCAGGTACCGGCCCGACGACACCCCTCCCCCTCGCCCAGGCACTGACTCAACCGGGTCCCGGCCGGGGACATCACCCGGAGAACATCGAACAGCGAGAGGTTCGCCGCGTCCGGCCCCAGAGTAAGCCCGCCCCCCTTGCCACGCCGGCTGCACAGGAGTTCGGCTGACACCATTCGCTTAACCAGTTTTCGCAAAAAGCGGTAAGGGATATCCATCTCGCTGGCAATTTCCAGACAGGAGAACCCGCGCTCCCCCTCCCCTTGCCGCCGGGCCAGCAACATCATCACTCGAATAGCGTAGTCTGCTTCGCGCGTTATCATAGGCTTTTGACACCTGCAATGTAGCATTCTGCCCGACCCACGGCAACCTAAACTGCACAGCCACTGATCAGGCAAATACAACCTGTATCCGCAAAGCGTAACCCCTTTCCCTCTTTGCGATCTTTGCGGAGTTCACCCCGCGCTTGCCGCCGGACGAACGACTGTATTATACTCCACCCCCTTACTTGGCATCATGGAAGGAATGGCAGTATGCAGGCACTTAAGAAGACGCGTTTCCCCGGCCCCAAGGGCCCCGTGGTTCTGGTCATCATGGACGGAGTCGGCATCGGTCAGTATGAAGAAGGCGATGCGGTCCTGTCCGCCCTGACCCCCACCCTGGACTGGCTGAAAGCCAATGCCGTCGCCACCCAACTCAAGGCGCACGGAACGGCGGTCGGTTTGCCCAGCGACGACGACATGGGGAACAGCGAAGTGGGACATAATGCCATCGGCAGCGGGCGCGTTCTCGCTCAGGGCGCCCGCCTCGTCAACGAAGCCATTGAGTCGGGCTCCATGTTCCGCGGCGACGTGTGGAAGTCGCAGATTGCCAACGCCCTGCAATTCCGGTCGACGCTCCACTTCATCGGCCTTTTCTCGGATGGCAATGTCCACAGTCATATGGATCACCTTAAGGCCATGCTCCGCCAGGCCAAGGCGGAGGGCGTCAAGAGCGCACGGGTCCACATCCTTCTGGACGGCCGCGACGTGGGGGAAACCTCAGCCCTGGACTACGTCAACCCCTTTGAGCAGTTCCTGACCGAACTCAACGCCGGTCATGCCGTCGATTACCGCATTGCCTCCGGCGGCGGACGCATGAACATCACCATGGACCGCTACAACGCCAACTGGGATATGGTCAAACGCGGCTGGGATACCCACGTGCGCGGTATCGGCCCGCAATTCGCTTCCGCCCGGGAGGCCATCGAGGAACTCCGCAAGGCCACCCCAGGCGTGATCGACCAGGATCTGCCGCCTTTCGTCATCGCCGAAAACGGGAAGCCCATCGGCAAGATCACGGATAATGACGGGGTCATCTTCTTCAACTTCCGCGGGGATCGGTCGATCGAAATCACCCGCGCTTTCGAGGACGACTCCCTGACGGAGTTCGACCGCAGTCCGCGCCCCAAGGTCCTGTATGCCGGCATGATGCAGTATGACGGCGACCTGAAACTTCCCAAACGTTTCCTTGTAAACCCGCCCGCCATCGCCAACACGATGGGTGAATACCTGGCCAGGAGCGGGGTCACCCAACTGGCCATCAGCGAAACGCAGAAGTTCGGCCACGTAACGTATTTCTTCAACGGCAACCGTTCCGGAAAGTTCAATGAGCGGCTGGAGGACTACGTCGAAATCACCTCCGATATCCTGCCCTTCGAACAGCGGCCCTGGATGAAATCCGCGGAGATCACGGACGCCGTCCTGAAGGCCATCCGCGGCAATACGCACCGGTTTATCCGCCTGAATTTCCCTAACGGCGATATGGTCGGCCATACCGGGGTTTACCAGGCCACCGAAATCGCTGTGGAATGCGTCGATCTCTGCCTGGGCCGCCTCCTCACGGCCGTGCAAAAAGCAGGCGGCATCCTGGTGGTTTCCGCGGACCATGGCAACGCGGATGACATGTACGAACAGAACAAGAAGACCGGCAAGCCCAAGGTGGAAAATGGCCGAATCAAGGTGAAAACCAGTCACTCCCTGAATCCGGTTCCCGCCTATGTTTACGATCCGACGGGAACGGCGCGTCTTAAGCTCGGCCAGCATCAGGGGCTGGGCATCAGCAGCCTGGCCGCCACATGCATCCAGTTGCTGGGATTCGAGCCCCCGGAAGATTACGACCCCTCCATCGTGGAAGTCCTGGCGGCGGAGTAAGGCCCCATGGACTTTCAGTGTCTCCGTTGCGGCGATTGCTGCCGGCGGCCGGGTGAAGTGCGCCTGCGGGAGGGTGAAGCGGAAGCCATCGCGACACACCTCAGCCTCGAGGTCGGCACCTTCACGGAACACTACACCCGCCTGCGCGAGGACCGGCGCGGCCTGAGCCTGTGCGAGCGTCCTGACGGCGCCTGTATCTTCCTCGAAGGCCCGCCCGCGTCCTGCAGCATTCAGGCCGCCAAGCCGGGGCAGTGCCGGGACTTCCCGTCGCATTGGCAGTATGAGAAAATGCCGTCCAACTGCGCTGCGGCAGGTGTTTCGGTGGCGGCGACCGTTACGCTGTCACCGCCCACGGAGAACCTCCCCAATCCGCTGAGTGAGCGTTTGCGCTGATATCAACCCGGCTTGTTGCGCGGCGCGGGTATGGTCTGCAGCGCTACGTCGCCCGACATATCGATCTGCAGGAGGGGTTTGCAGGGACGATCCACCTCCGCAATCTCGAACAGCAACGTATAGGGTCCTACCCCCTTGTAGCCGATTGTCAAGCACGTGACGGGTTCCATGAGCAATTCGTCATTGAAGCAGGCGCCTGCGTGAAAAATAGAGGCTAGACCTTCATGAGCCCCAGCAGGTTATCTCGAGTGAGAAGCGCGGCGTCCTGCGGTCGTTCGAGAAAGGGACGAACATCGTCAAGAACAGTGTCGATATCGAGCGATTCGATTCGAACCCGAACAAGTGCGCGCCAGGACTGCGCGTCGCAGACACCCACGCCCTGAGTCTGATCCAGCGCGTTCTGAAGCAGAATCACGTTCGGCGCAATCGGCGGACGTTGCGACAGATACCAGAGCAAATCATACCAATCCCGTCCTTTTGAATAGCGGCGGGTAATGCCCGCGTGCAGTTTTCCAGCCAACAATGACGGCAAATCGTAGTGTTGAATGAGAAATGAGGTATACTTGGAAACCACCTGCCGCTCACAGTGCCAACCCGGTGGCGGACGCGTGTCTATTTCAAGTTTAATGGAGAGCTTCTGATCCGGCATCCCGGATAGACCGGCCTCCCGCAAGAGACCTGCCAAGCGGATCCATCCCGTGTGAACGGTCTTTCTGTCGTTCCAAGCCACCTGCGCATCAAATCCCGCCAACACCAAATCCCGCTTCACCTTGGCCATCCAATCCATCCCCGCATACCCGTCTTGAGAGACGATCGAGAAGTCAAGATCCTCAGAGAAACGGGGGAGATTATGCAGAAATCGCAGTGCTGTTCCCCCGACAAAGGCCAACGAACGGAACGCCTCCGATTCATGGAGCGATCTCAAGACAAACGCCTGGAGATATTCCCGTAATTTGTTCAATTTCTGGCTGGGATCGTTGATCCCTCGCGCCACCGCCAACGCCTGCTCCTTCATACCGACACCCATCCTTCCGTGTCTTCAGCGACAAGATGTACCCACCGCTCAATCGCACGATTCAGACGGGCGCTATTGAAGCGCGCCCCATAATCGTTCAGCCGTTCTCTGGACACCCCGGCGACATGCTGGTATCGCATCTCCGCCAGTCTCGGGAGGGTCCATTCCCCGGGAGTCAGATGCCAATAATCCAGCAACGCCTTTTCAGGCTCCGCCACCATCACCTCCTGATCGCCGACTTTCCTGGAACCATACCCGAAAAAACAGGCCTGCTTGATATTCCGATACTCAAACACGCCTGCAGGATTTTCGAAGCGGCGCGGAACACGGGATGTCACGCTCGTAAACCACACCACGCGCTCAGGAATCATGTCGTAATACCCGAGTGCCCAAAGACCGCTCAGATAGGACGGGCCATATAACTGATTCGCCAAAGCGGCCGGGTTGAGCGTCACCCGCCGATAGGTGTCGGAAAGCATGTACATTCCCCTCCGCAAGCCGATGACCTTTCCTTCCTTCATCCACCGGGACAATTGAACCCGGAGAACAGGTCGCTTCACAGTGAACGCCTGAGTCAGTAAGGGAAGGTCAAAACAAGGCAACCCACCGACAAGTTGAGCCAAGGAGTCGAACTTCATATACAATACGTAGCACAAACGTTATGTATTGCATATAAATATCGCTTGTTCTTTGTCCCTTTCACCGGGTGCCGAAGGTTCGCCTTTATTTTTCTTCGCAGCGACGCCATTTCATGCCGTCCGCATCCTATCCAGCGTTCGCGCAAGAACTTGGCGTGCCCAGACGGTGTCGAAGGCGTCTGCCATGGAAGCCCCGCCGGATGGCAACTCGGGCAGGTCGTCGAGAGCAACCGCGGCGTCGGAACTGGAAGGCCGGCGCTTGTGCGCGTGCTGGCGGCGCAACTCGCCAATGACGAAGTTGCCGAACACCTTGAGCACAAATGAACGTAGACGCCCCTTCTCGCTGGCGGCCTGTCGAAGAATGTTACGATCCAGGAGGCGGTCGGCCAGAAAAGCCTGGACCAGGTCTTCCGCACGGTCCGGGGGCAGACGCATG
>JBAXWO010000008.1:0-18294 GCA_037128375.1 bacterium | reverse complement strand
GTGCGAGCAAAGCTGCGCTGGAGCGTATTGCGCCCGAATTCTCAAGATTGACCGGCCATCTGGTGCGCGCCAGCTACGACACGGTCGGCGCCCAGCGCGATCTGGTGCTGACGGCCAAGCCGGGTGCAGCCGCCGATCTGGTGATCCTCAGCCAAAGCGCGGTTGAGCAGTTGCGAACAGCGGGCCGTCTGACAGGCGCCCCAAGCCAGCCGATCGGCATTGTCGCGGTCTCCCTGGCCACGCGCGGCGCGGTCTGGCGCGGTTCCTCGGGAATGGTCACGGGCGGATTCGCCCGCCGCGTGAACGCGGCAAACACCTCGCGGAGCGCCTGCTCGACTTCCTTCGGCTGGATGTCGCCCACAATGACCGCCAGCATGTTGTCCGGCACATAGCGGCGGTGGAAATACGCGAGCAGGTCGTCGCGGGTGACGGCTTTAAAGACATCGCGGTAACCGATGACCGGGACGCGGGAGGGGTGGAGGGTGTAGGCCGTGCGCCACAGCAGTTCGTTAATCTGACGGTCGGGATTGTCGCGGCCCATGCTCAATTCCCGCAGGATGACGTCCTTCTCCTTGCCCCATTCCTCCTCTGGAAAGGAAGCGTTCATGACGGCGTCGGCGAGGATGGTCAGGCCTTCCTTCCAGTAACGGGACGGCAGGTCCGTGTGGAAGACGGTGCGATCGAGGCTGGTATAGGCGTTGACGTCGCCGCCCAGGGCGTGGAGGGCCTTGGTAATTTCGCCCGGCTTGCGGGTGGGCGTTCCCTTGAAAAGCATATGTTCAACATAGTGCGACAATCCGGCGCCCATCAGGTCGCCTTCATGGATGGAGCCTGAGCCGACCCAGATCTGGATGGAGACCACGGGGGCGGCCGCATCGGGCTTGACGAGGCAGGTCATGCCGTTATCGAGGACGAAACGGGTGAGTTTGTCATTCGACTGTTTCAGGGTGGCGAGGGCGGAGGCGCCGGCGTCGGCGCGTTCCGCGAGGGCGGCGTTGGTCAGGGCAAGGAGGTTCATCATGGCAAGGATAATCAGGGGACGGTTCATATTTCGGGGTGGGGTTGGGGCTGTCGGACACGGGTGGGGGTTTTGCGGACAGGCGCCGGGTCGATTTCCCGGCGGGCTTCCTTCGGGAGGAAGGGCGACACAAAGGCCGCGTGAAAATCGTAGCCTCCGGCAAAGTCTTCCTTACGATCCTGCTCGGTCTTTCCGAGCAGTCCCCGGTTGACGAGGTTGAAGACCATTTCGCCGAAGTCCTCGGTGCGCGAGATGTTCCAGGTATGCAGGACGGTGGCGGTGACGGGCCCGAATTCCCGCAGGGCAAACTGGCGGATGCCTTCGAGGAGTTCCTGTCCTGTCACGTGGCGGCCCGGGCCGTTATCGGGCTTGCTCATCAGGCGCATGGTGAAATCCAGGGCCTCGCGCAGGAACAGATAGGCCTCCATGGGATAGCGCGGATCCTCCTTGACGAGGCCGGCAAAGACTTTTTCCAGGGATTCTTGTTTCATGAGGCGTGTCCGACGGGCGGTCCCGGACTCAGGTCAGGGCCTGTTTGATCCGGTCGGCATATTCCTCCATTTCCTGGGGGGTGTCATATTTAATGGGGACCCAGTTGCGGTGCGGTTCGGAGGAGGTGTAGCGCGGGATGACGTGAAAGTGGATGTGGGGCACGATTTGACCGGCGCAGACGCCGTTGGCCTGGGAGACATTGATGCCATCGGCCTGCAGGGCCGTGACCTGCGCGCGGGCGATGCGCTGTACGATGGTGATCAGTTTTCTCAGAACCTTGGGCGGGGTTTGGGTGATGGGATCGTGGTGGGCTTTGGGGATGACGAGGGTGTGTCCCTTCATGACCGGGTTGATATCCATGAAGGCCAGCACCTCGTTGTCTTCAAAGACCTTGGCGGCCGGCAGTTCGCCGCGCGCTATTTTGCAGAATATACAGTCCTGGCTCATACCCGATTCTCTCCTTGCATGATCGGGACAGTTTACAGGAAACGCAGGTTGCCCGAAAAGCCTTATTCTGACGTTCCGCCGGGTCAGGCTGGCGGTGCGCGGCTTACAGGGAGAGGATGCGCTGGACCTCAGCCTCAAGCGGGGCGGGAAGGAAGGGGGGTGGGGGGAGAGTGTCGTTCTGGAGCATGGGAATGAGATCCCGGATTTCCTTGATGAACTTGATGGGGCGATACGGGCGGGAGATGACGCCCAATACCTTGCGGGCCGAATTTTGGGCGGGCAGGGAGAATGAGGCTGGTGCCGCCATGATGATCTCCATGTTCTTGAGCCAGTCCAGATCGGGTATGGCTCTCATGAATTCCTCGCCCGACATCTCGGGCATGGTCATGTCCAGCACGAGGTAGTGGGGCTGGGTGTGCAACAGGCGCCGGATGGCGTCCTGCGGGCCGCGGGCGAGCAGGACCTGGCACTCTCCCAACTGGTGAAGCGCGGTCCCCGAGATCAGGAGTTGGGGAACTTCGTGATCGACCACCATAACGGTCATCCTGGCGTGCGAACGGGATTCCTCCCGTTGCCAGAGGATGCGGAGGATCTGGGATCGGACGCGGGGCATGGAAAGGGGCTTTATGGCATAGTCATGGACGCCCAGTTTCAAGGAGCGTTCAATGCCGGAATCGTCCCCGACAATCATCATGGTCAGGAGTTGCCGCTGGTTGGGAAGGCCCCGGATCTCCTCCATGATCGCCTGTCCCTCGGCCTCGGGGAGGTTGCCATCCATGATCAACAGGTTGAACGATTGCTGGTTCAGTGCCGACCGCAATTCCTTGGAGGAAGAAAAAGACTGAACCTTGAACGTTTCCCGCTCCAACACTTGCTGAAGCACTTTGGCCATCATGGGATCCGGTTGGAGCAGGGCGATGGTCTCGCTCCGCCGGGATGCCTGGATGGCATCCGATACCAGCCAGTTTTTCCGGGGGTTGTGCCAGGCCTGGTGAAACGCCATGTAGAGATGGCATTCCGCCGTGGCGGCGGCATCTTCCAGGGGGGTTTGGTTGTTGACCAAGGTGAGCCCCGCACACAGGGTGATGGGCAGTGGTTTTCCCGCCGGAGTGGTGATCATCTGCCTGTTCAGGGCGGGGAGGACTTTTTCAATGGCTTTGGTGGCCCCGTAGTGATCCTCGCCCGGCATGATGACGGCGAATTCAGAAACACCCCATCGCGCCACGACGTCCGAGGAACGGAAGGAGGCGGACAGGAGCGACCCCAGTTGGCGGATCAGGTCCTCGCGGACCGCGCGGCCGCCGTTGCGGACCAGGGTGTTGAACCGGTGGATGCCAAACAAGGCGAAGGATATGGGTTCGCCCTCCGAACAGGATCTCTGGATTTGGCTGAAGGACTCGTAGCAGGCGGCCCGATTCGGTGTTCCCGTGGTCGGATCGCGGCGGGCGGCCCTGTTTTTTGTGGGACCCCGCCTCAGCCGGAGACTGAGGAAGTTGGCGACATCGGCGGCGTTGACCGGCTTTCGGAAGAAAGCGTCGTCATCGCTCAAGGCCCGATTGTCGAGTCCGCTGGGAGCGAGGTGGGGCTCGATGGCTACGATCAGGAGGGAGGCTGTGCCGGGTAGGGTCCGGAACTCGGAAATCACGTCGCGCCCGTCTTGCCCGGCGAGGACCAGATCCAGAATGCAGACCCCGACGGTTTGTGTGGCCAGGATGCCGCGTGCTTCGGAAGGGGTGTTCGTGACCACAACCGGATAGCCCCGGGACTCCAGTTCGGGCTTCAGAGCCGTGATCAGGGATTTATCCTGAGTGACGATGATGACACCGGGATTGGGATTTCTCTGGTTCAACTCCTGATGCATGCAGATAATCAAGGATCGCAGTCGGCCGGGAAACTCGGTGGAATTTGCGGATTCCGCCTGTTGAGCCGCCTGGGCCAGCATGTTCATGTTGCGGAATTCGCTCGAGGCCCGGATCAAGGTGACGAGTTCACGGGCCGTGGGTTCCGTCTTGGGATCGGACTGCAAGGAGCTGGCTGCCGCGCACAGGGCATCCAGTCGATAGGCGAGATTCACCTGAGGTTCACTGTCTATGGCCATGGTTCAATCGTAACCGGCGACTATTGGCGGCGTCAAGCCGACTTCTTACGAAGACCTTCCATTGCGCGGGGTTCGGCAGGCTGCTAGTCTTGTCCTCAGCAGGGAGTGGTGATTCGCGAAAGGAGCGTGGATATGCTTAAGGATATGAAACGGATGGAAGCGGTGGGAGCCCTCGTGGCCGTGGCCTTGCTGGCTACCGGTTGCCTGGTGGTTTTGCGCCCTTTCGTCTCGGCGATTCTGTGGGCCACGGTCCTCACTTATACCACCTGGCCATTGTTGTTGCGCCTGGAGGGCTGGATGCGGGGCCGCAGGTCCCTGGCCGCCCTGACGATGACCCTGCTGATCGCGTTGGTCCTCGTTTTGCCGTTCGTGGTGGCCGGCATCACCCTGGCGGAGAACGTATCGCGACTGGAGGACCTTTTCCTCTTTCTGCAGGGGGGCTTGCCGGCCGAAGCGCCCGGGTGGGTGGGGCGCCTGCCGTGGATCGGGCCCTCCGTCGAACACGCCTGGCCGCAATTTGCCCAGGACACAGGGTGGATCGCGAACACGATGAAGTCCGCCGGACTGGGGGCGGGCAAGTGGCTGTTGACACATAGCCTGGATTTCGGCAAGGGGATCATGCAACTGGTGCTCAGCGTGGTGATCGTGTTCGTGTTCTACCGGGATGGAGAACACGTCGCGGCCCGGTTGGCGGCCGGGGCGCAGCGCATCGCGGGCGATGTGTCGCAGCGCTTGTTATCGGCGGCCGGCAGTACCGTCCGCAGCGTTGTCTACGGCATCATCGGCACGGCGTTGGCGCAGGCGATTGCGGCGGCCTTCGGGTTCTGGATGGCGGGGGTGCCCTCGCCGTTCCTGCTGGGACTGCTGACGTTCCTGATGGCCCTGGTTCCGGCAGGGCCGCCGTTTGTCTGGGTTCCGGCCGTCCTGTGGTTGTTCCATGCCGGACAGGCGGGGTGGGGCGTCTTCATGGCCGTATGGGGAGTGTTCGTCATCAGCGGCGTCGATAACCTCATTCGCCCTTATCTGATCAGCCGGGGGGCGAATCTGCCGTTCGTCATCGTTCTGCTGGGGGCGATCGGCGGGGTGCTGGCCTTCGGGTTTATCGGACTTTTCCTCGGACCGGTGCTGCTGGCCGTCGGTTATGTGCTGGTGCGGGAGTTCACCGGGAGCCGCCCGTTGCCAGGCGCGGATGAAACCGTGGAGAGGAATGAAACAGAGGCGGGCGAGGCGGGACGATAAGGTCCTTCAAAATATCGATTCACAGGGAGGGAGAGCAACGATGCAGGACTATGAAAAACTGGGCGTATTCTATCTGGGACGAACCTTCGATCCGGCCAAAGGGGCCGCCGTGGAAGACCTGCTGCTGTACGACTCGCGCGATTTGACCACGCACGCCGTCTGTGTCGGCATGACGGGTAGCGGCAAGACGGGACTCTGTGTCGGCCTGCTGGAGGAGGCGGCCATTGACGGGATTCCGGCATTGGTCATTGATCCCAAAGGCGACCTGGGAAACCTGCTGCTCAACTTCCCCGGGCTGCAGCCGGCTGATTTCAGGCCTTGGATCGATGAGGACGAGGCGGCCCGGCAGGGGACGGCCCCGGATGCCTTTGCCGCGCAGACGGCGGAAACCTGGCGCAAGGGATTGGCCGCCTGGGGACAAGACGCGTCCCGTGTGGCGCGACTGCGCGCGGCGGTGGACATGGCCATCTATACGCCGGGCAGCCCTGCGGGGCGCCCGCTTTCGGTGCTGCGCTCCTTTTCCGCGCCGGGTCCGGAGGTGCTGGCCGATGGGTCCGCCCTGCGGGACCGGATTGTAGCGGCCGTTTCGGGCCTGCTGGGAATGGTGGGCATTACGGGGGATCCCTTGCGGAGTCGTGAGCATATTCTCCTGGCCACCCTTCTCGATCAGGCGTGGCGGGCGGGCCGCAGCCTGGATATTCCGGGGCTGATTGCCGCCATTCAGAAGCCGCCCTTCGATAAGGTCGGAGTGTTTGACCTGGAAACCTTCTTTCCGTCCTCCGACCGGCTCGGGCTGGCGATGGCGCTCAATAACCTGCTGGCGTCGCCGGGTTACGCCGCGTGGCTGGAAGGCGAACCGCTGGACATTCAAAGCCTGCTTTACACGCCGGAGGGCAAGCCGCGCCTCTCCATCATTTCCATCGCGCATCTATCCGACTCCGAGCGGATGTTTGTGGTGACCCTGATCTTGAACGAAATGGTGGCGTGGATGAGGACCCAGCCGGGCACAACCAGTCTGCGAGCCTTGTTGTACATGGATGAGATTTTCGGTTTCTTTCCGCCTTCCGCCATGCCTCCCTCCAAGCTGCCGATGCTCACGCTGTTGAAACAGGCGAGGGCCTTCGGGGTGGGGGTGGTCCTGGCCACCCAGAACCCCGTGGATCTCGATTACAAGGGGCTGGCCAATGCCGGGACGTGGTTGATCGGGAGACTGCAGACGGAGCGGGATAAGGCCCGTGTGATCGAGGGGTTGGAGGGTGCCCTGGCCGGCGTGGGTGGCTTTGACCGCGCCCGCATCGAGGCCATGCTGGCCGGACTCGGCAAGCGGGTTTTCATGATGCATAACGTGCATGAAGATCAGCCGGTCCTCTTCCAAAGTCGGTGGACGCTGTCGTATTTGAGGGGTCCGATGACGCTCAAGCAGATCCAGGCGGTCATGGCTGACCGGAAGGCGGCCCCGAATAGTCCACCCCTCGCGGCGCCTGTGGGGGCTGTGTTGCAGGGGACTGCGAGTCCTGTTTCTTCGATGAGTGGTGCCGGTTCGGGAAAACCCGCGGGCCCGGCGGCCGTGGCGGAATATTTTGTGAAGCCCGCGGGGCGGTCGCAGGCCGCCTATCAACCGGTGGTGCTGGGTTTGAGCAAGTTGCATTTCGTGGACGCGAAGACCGGGGTGGACTTATGGGTGCCCTATGCCCATCTGGCGCCGTTCTCGTCCAGTGGCGCGGATGCACGGTGGGAGGAATCCATGGTTTTGGCGGAGGGCGAGGCCGCGCTGGACTCCCGGCCGGTGGAGGGCGCCCGATTTGCCGACTTGCCGGCGGGGGCGCTGCGTCAGGCCAACTACGCGGATTGGGGTAAGAGCCTCAGGACCTTTCTCTATCAGAGCGTCACGCTCGATGTGCTGGCCTGTCCGGCGCTCAAGACAACATCACGGCCGGGCGAACCCGAGGGTGCTTTCCGGGTGCGGTTGGGGCAGCAATTAAGGGAGAAACGGGATCAGGAGGTTGAGCGTTTGCGTCGCCAGTACGCCCCGAAACTGGCCGCCGTTCAGGAACAGTTGCGCAAGGCGGAAGCCAGGGTCGAGGCGGAGAAGTCGCAGGCGAATCAGCAGACGCTCCAAACGGCCATCTCCATCGGCGCCACCCTGCTCGGGGCTTTTTTTGGGCGCAAGGCCCTGAGTGTGGGCAACGTGGGCCGTGCCACCACGGCGGTGCGCGGGGCGGGGCGCGCCCTGCGGGAGCGGGAGGATATTCAGAGGGCTTCCGAGTCGGTGGCGGCCGTTCAGGAGCGGCTTGCCGCGCTCCAGCAGGAGTTCGATCAGGAAACGGCGCGGGTGCAGGCGGGATGCGATCCCGCCACATTGGAATTCGATCGCCTTCAAATCCGTCCGCGAAAAACGGATATCACAGTGTCCGAGGTGGCCCTGGCTTGGAAGTCCCTCGAGGGCTGATGTCACACGCGGCAGCGACGGATCCGTTTACTGGAACGTCAGTTCGTCGAGGCTGGGCACGATGCCGAAACTCGTCAGGGCCGCGTCGTAGCGGTAGTAGACTTCCAGGCACAGGGCGCCTATCGCGGTACAGTACACGCGGCCGGCCTCGGGCTTGTCACCCTTCGGATTCCAACTGCCCGCCTGATGCCCCCGCTTGGCCTGGTTATCCAGCAGCACATCCCGGATACGGCGGTTCCACCACAACCGGTACTCGCCGCCCATGTTGTGCATGGCATAGGTCGCGTAGTACCAGTAGTAGAAATTCTTGTTCTCCCACTTCGGAGGAAGGGCTCTTGTCGCCTCGGCCGCGCGGACCAGGACAGGATGATTCACCCCCATCCCATTGAACTGCCGGATCACCATGCCGGCGCTCGTCAGACTTGGACTGCCTTCATTGACGATCAAGCCGGGATTGTACTCATAGCTGACGCGGCCGTTCGAATCGCCGAGCGCGCCACGGTCGGTGCATTGGTCCATATAGGCGAGTCCTCTTGAAAAGACGGAGTGATCAAACTTGATATTGGCCATCTTGGCGGTTTTCAGCGCCTGGAGGAACCAACTGGTCACCGACATATCGCTACTTTCGTAATTCGGTAGATAGCGCCATCCGCCATCCTTGGCGACTCCGGCGACACAGGCGTCGACGGCCTTGCGGGCGGCCAGCGCTACCCGCTCGTCGGGTGACCGTCCAACCGCTTCGCAGAGGGCGATGGTGGCAAGGGCGTGGCAGTACATACCGCCATCCTGCACAGTTTTCATACTCTTGCATACATAACCCGTCCGCTCGTCCTGCTGGGCGATGAGCCACTGAATGCCGCGCAGAACGGTCCCCCTGTATTCGCCTTTGCGCAGGGTGTTGCCGCCGCCCATCAGCGCAAGACACGCCAGCGCGCTGATCCCGACGTCATGTTCGCCCATATTGGTGGACATACCCGACATGGTAAAGGGTGCATCCTCCGCATCCCAGTAGATCTTGTCCCAGCCCCCATTGGGACGCTGGTGCAGGTGGAGCCAGCGCAGGGCCAGGTCAACGGCCGTGCGCATTTCCGACATGGGGCGTCCCCCACGGCCGGTGACGCCCCAGTCCCCGCCGTTTCCGATCATGTTGAGATCCAAGGGGCCCAGTTCGCCGACCGCCACCCCCTCCAGATCGTCGATTTTGGGCAGGGTGATCTTCAGGGATGTGGCCTGTCGCGGCGATGTGCTCATCAACCGGGCGTTGGGACTGGCGCGCGGCACCGGCTCGCTATACTTGTAGATATCTCCGGCCCCCGTGACCGACACGGCGATCGGCGTCAGGCGCGTCACCGTTTCAGACGCCACCTCGTCAAACTTCTCCACCGTATCCCTGAGATCCATCCTGGAAATCTTCACCGGAACGTCGGTATTCACCTCAATCGTATGGGTCTTGGCGACTTCCGTGGGGAGCGCCGCATCCCTGATCTCGGTGGTCATCATGATATTCGGACTGCTCGGCTTGTCGTCGAAATCCGGCCGCTCCTGAACCAGCTCTTTCATCATGGTTGGCTGGGGGTCCTTGACATCGAGCTTGTCGACATCGGGCGGCCGCGGGGAGAACTCAAAGTCCCTGAGTTTGCCGGTCTTTTGCGGTTTCTCGCGGTAGGTTACGCTCCACACGGCAGCGACCGTCAGCAGGAGTACCGCCAGTCCTGCGCCGATGAACAGGGACCGTTTGTCGAACATCGACTCCCGGTCCTCAATCCTCGAAGGCGAGGCGGCAGGGCGAGCTTTTGGACCTTCGTTCATCGTCTGGCACTCCTATTGGGAGACTTCGAGAGTGGCCGAGACCTTGGTGATGCCGGCCTGGGCGCAGCACCCCATGACCTTCGCCACGTGATCCCATTTCACGTCCTTGTCGCCGCGGATGATCACCGATTGATCTTTGTTCCTGACGCGAGCCCGCGTCATGTTGATCGTCAGCGTCGTCAGCGTCATCTTCTCGTTCTCCACATGGTAATAGGCATTGCCGCCGGGCAGATAACGGACATTGACCGTGATCGGACGCGCCGGGGGCTTCACCCCCTTGAGCTGGTCGGCCATGCTCGGCAGGTCAATGCTGACGTCCTGTTCCAGGGACTCCACGTACGAGGAGGCCACCAGCAGAAACAGGATGATGGCGAAGATGGCGTCCACCATGGGCGTCATGTCGATGTGCATGGCATCTTCTGCTTCTTTTACAAAAGCCATAGTCCGAACCTCCCTTTCTTACCGTGCGCGGGCCCCCCGCGGGCCTCGCAATCCCTTCCCGCGGTGGTTATGCCCGGTTGGGCTTCCCCTTCGGCGCTTCCTCCGCCTCGACGTCCTCTCCCCGCGCGCGCTTGATGCGCGCCAGGAGCGTCAGGAAACGCTCATGAATCAGGTCGCATTCGTCGATAATCACGCCCAGCTTCTGGTTGAACCCGAAGTAGAGGAACAGCGAGGGGATGGCGACCATCAGCGCCGTGGCGGTGGAAAACAGCTTCACGCGGATACCGGCGGCCAGAATCGAGGCCTTGGCCGCACCGCTGGTGCCGGCTACGCCTTCGAAGACGATCACCATGCCGATGATGGTTCCGAGCAGCCCGAGCAAAGGCGCGGCCACAGAAATGAGGTTCAGCGCGCGGACCGGGATACGGAGGCGCGAGATTTGGGCGGCGGAGGCGACGCTGACCTGGCTCCGGATCTCGGCCATCGTGGACGCGTCAAAATCCAGGGTCATGTGGCGGCAGATGAAGGGCAGCAGTCCCTTGTTGTTCCGGGCCAGTTCGTCGAACTGGCTGATATCGCCCTTGACGAGCGCGGCTTCCGCGGAGGCCGCAAAAGCGGGATCGCATTGGGCCTTACGGCGGAACACCAGGCAGCCGTTGACGGTCAGGATGATCATCACCACGAACAACAAGGCGATGGGGTGCAGGAACGGGCCGCCCTGCAGATAGAGGTCCAGCAGCGAGACGTGCGTGATGATGACCTTCGGGGCCGTCTTTTCCTTCGCGGAGACGAGTATCCAGCGGCGCTGGGGGTCGCTCTGGCCGGCGATCCGCTCGGCCGTGAATACGCCGCCCTTGACGGTCTGTTTCTTGATGCCCACGATCTTGTAGGCCGACTCCTCGTTCTTGTACAGGTCGCCGACCCGGAGCGCGGTGATGTCGTCATCGGTCCGGATATCGAACGTCTTCTGGTCGCCGGCCCTCTCGCCCAGGTCCCCGCGCAGCATCTTTTCCACGTCCTCCTTGCTGCCCAGTTCATCCTTGCCGACGCCGGGAACGGCGTCTTCGAGGACGGGATCCGCCTTGGCGGGAGCGACGGCCGCCGGCTTTGGCTTTTCGCCAGGCTGCGCCTGCGCCCAGATCATCTGACTCCAGAACACCACCGCCACCATCGCCACCGCCCGCATCGCCGACTGGATTTTCATGCTTGCCTCTTTTCCTTACGTTTCTCCTGTGCGCAGGTTCCGCCCCACGGCGTATCCGCGCGCCTCGCCACACAAAACTCGTCTGCGCTCTAAGGCCGGCCGGTACCCTTGCCCGACATCTTCTGCCGCAGTCCCTGGGCTTCCGCGATCATGGCGCGGTCCGCGTCAGGGAACTCCCTCAACAGCCGGTCCAGAAACTCGCGCGCGGTCGCCTCGTTCTTCACTTCCAGGGCGCACCGCGCGCCCTCCATGAGGGCGGGCGCCAGGGCGCAGGACTCGATGCTCTTGCGAAGGAGCGACAGCGCCTCCGCCTTGTCCTTCTTGTGCAGCGCCAGGCGGTAGTAGGACTCCGCCTTGACATCCTCGTACGTCTCGGATCGGGCCAGGTCCAGAAGCGCCTGTTCCCCTTCCTGAACACGCCCCTTGCCGATCTGGGCCATCGCGGCGTACAGATCCATGTAGGCGCGCCTGGAGCCGGTGGGAAACTTCGCCACGTAGGCCTTATAGTAGCGTTCGAGAACGTCCCAGTTGGAGAGATCGGCGCACATCTTCGCCATATCCTTGTAGACATCCTCCAAGCCCTTGAAGTCGGGGTGATCGGCGATCAGTTGATCCAGAGTCTTTTGGGCGGAGGTCACCAGGTTCTTCTTGATCTGGCTGCGTCCCGCCATGAACAAGGCTTCCGCGCGGCTGGGGTTCTGACGCAGCGCAGCATCCTTCAGGAAAGGCTCAAGAGCGGCTGCGCAGTTCTCCCATTCGCCCTTCTTCCAGTAGAGGAATCCGAGTCCGAACCGGATCTGCCCCACGTCCCACTTCTCCGGCGTCGGAAGGCGGAAGCCGTTCCACGAACTCTTCTTGCGCAGCCGGTCTTTGGGTTCGGTGTAAACCTGCCGGCTGTCGTTGGTCCCGTTCATCGCGCCATACTCGTCGAGGAGGGCGGCATAGGCCTCGGCGGCATCGTCGTACATTCCGGCCTGCGTGCCATAATGCCCCATCAGTTGCAGCGCCGCCGCCCTGAACTTGGAGTCGCGCATGTCGTCCACATAGTCGCGGAAGGCCTTGATCATGGAGTCGATGTCATTGGCCAGCATGAATTCCCGGCCGCAGGCGTACGAGGCCATATAGTACATCTCGTCCCGGGTCCATCGAGGATTGCCGGCGCGGTCGAGCACCTTGGTGTTCTTGGGGTCGTACAGTTTCAGGTACTGCTGGAACATCTGAGCGGCGTTCCGATGGTTCCCGCCGTCGGCGGTCAGTTGCGCGGCCTTCATCAGCGCGACACGCACGTAGGGCTCGGCGACCGGATGCTTCACCCACCCGTAAAAGCCTCCCTGGAAGGCCTTGGCACCGAAGTCGAGCGACGCATTGACCACCTGGGTCCACAGTTTGCGCCCAATGTTTTCCTTCTGGGCCGGTTGCAGCCTGGTGAGATCCAGATCGCCGACAATGCTCATGTAGGCCGCCTCGGCGACGCGCGGATTCTGGTTGGTCTGATTGGCGACGACCCATCGGTAGGCCGCGATCATTTGCGCCTTGTCGCCCTGCGCGCGCCAACTGTGCGCCACGCGCAGGCCGGCTTCGTAGACGCGATCGAGTACGGCGTCGCCAGAACCCGGCTTCTTCACATTCCCGTTGGCGTCCTGCTCCGGTCCGTAAATCTTGACGAAGTCCTTGTACGCCTTGACCGCCTCCGGGTACCGCCTTCTCACATATAACAATTCGGCGAGGTAGTACCGAGCGTCCCGTACATCCTCGCTGCCGGCGGGGCCCTTCTCGATCACGGCCTGCATCGTGAGGATGGCGTCATCGACGACCGCCTCCGAATCGGCGACGGCCACCATGCTCTCAAGGTATTCGGAACGCTGTCGGCGCAGGTTGGTCGCATCCTGGCCGGACAGCGTATAGAGTTTCTTGTAGGCGTCGTAGGCCTTCTTGGGCTGGCCGGCCGAACTCGCGAGAAACGCCAGGGTCTCGAGCGCCTCCATGCGGAACGGCGCCTCGGGGGCTTCGCTCACCGCCTGCTCCACAAGGGCGAGACCGGCCTTGATCTTGTCGAAGCGTTGCGCCACGTCGACGCCCAGTTGGCTGTAGGCGGCGCCCATGCGGACACGGATGTAGGCGTCCTGATTCTGCTGTTTGAGGACCTCCTCGGGATACTTGGTGAGCAGGGCGGCATACTCGTCCAGCAACGGCTTGAGGGTGGACCATGGGATGCGATCGGTATTGATCCGCCGCACCTGGTCCATTTTCCGGTTGAGGAGGTAGACTTCGGCCTTCAGCGCGTCCAGCGTGCCGGGTTTGTCGGTGATCGTCTTGCGGATGAAAGCGAGTTCCTCCTCGGTCTCCGCGACTATGGCGACGCCGCCATCGGCGGTCATCATGGACTGGCAGAACAGGATGCGGTTGAAGACGGGCAACTTGGTGCCGTTCTTGCGCAGTTGGGCGTAGAGATCGCAGGCCGCGCCCCACTTCTTGATCTGGAGGAGATACTCCGCCTGGTAGAACAGGCTTTGCTCCTCGATCTGCTTCTGGCGCTCGTCCCCGTTGCGGGCCAGGTCGGCGGCCCGGGCATACAGCTCCGAGGCCTTCTCGGGCTTGTTGAGCGACTTGCGGTAGAGCTCGGCGGCATGGAACAGCACTTCGCAGGCCAGGGGGGCGTTACGGACCGCCTGGGGCATCTTCCCCACGGCTTCGAGGCTTTCGGCCGCCGCGTCCAACTTGCCGGCTTCGCGATAGCTGAGGGCCACGATGAACGCGGCCTCCATCGCCTCGGGCGCGCCCTTGTACTCGTTCATGATCTGCCGGCACAGTTCAACGGCGCTCTTGAAGTTTTTCTTCTCGTAGTACGAGCGCGCCAGCCGCATGAACAGTTCCACGATTTTCGGATTCCCCGGATACTGCTTGGCGAATTCCTCGATCGCGTTCTTTCCCAGTTCATCGTTGCCGGACTTCATCCAGACGATCGCCAGTTTCCAGGCGGCATCCTTGGCATACGGCGAGGACGGCTTGTTCTTTATGACGTTCAGCATCACCGCGGCGTCTTCGTACTTCTCCAGGATGGTGAGGTACCCCGCGCGCAGGCTTTGGGCCTCGTCCTCGCAAAGACCGGCGCCTTCCTTGAACAACTTGTCCAGGGTGGCGTCGGCGTCGGCGTACTTGCCGGCGTCGGCCTGCAGTTTGGCCAGGCGCATGTAGGCGTCCGGCCGGTGCTTGTCGGTGCGATCCGTCGGACTGGCGATCGCCTCCTTGAGCGCTTCCATGGCCGCATCGGTCCGGCCCAGGTTGTCCAGCGCCACGGCCAGGCGATACTGCACGACGGAGCGCTGGAGATGTTCGGGATTATCCTTCAGGAACGTGGTGTAGAACTCGGCCGCCCGCTCCCAGGCGCCGCTCTTCTCGGCCCGCTCGGCGGCGGCCACAGTCTCCTCGGGCGAAAGCGCCTTCGCCGCCAAGGGCAAGGCCGCGATCAATAGGAAGACCGCGACGCGTCGGATCGCAGTGTGTATCTTCATGGACGTTGGATCCCTCCCGCGTTGGGGGTTGTCGTCGGGGCGGGCGCTTTCTGCTGGTAGAACGGATCCTGACGGATCCGTCCGGCATAGGGCGACGCTCCGTAACGGGTGACCACTTCGCTCATCCGGCGGAAGGCCCCGTCGTCGTCGTTGGAAGCCTTCAGGCAGCGCGCCAGTTCGTAGGTGGCCTTCACGATGGGTTCCACCGTCTTCGTGGAGAACAGCAGGTGTTCAAGGCACTCCCGGGCCTTCTGGATGTCGCCCGTGCCGAGGTGGATCTGGGCGGACTGGTAGAGCGACTCCGCGGCCAGTGCGTTGTCCGGAGATTCACTGACGGCGTCCAGTTTGGTCAGGGCGGCGACGGTGTTGCTGTCGACCAGGTCCTCCATGGCGAGCGCGTAGTAGATCCAGGTGGCGCGCGCCAGTTCGTTCTGGCTCATCTCCACGCGTTGCGCGTCGGTGAGCTTCTCGTACGTGACGATGAACTCGGCCTCTTGAGTCGGCAGGGGCTTTCGCGAGCGAGGCGGCTGGCTGGTCGCGTATTCGAGCCAGTGGATCATCATCGCGTAGACGGATTGCCGGAGTGCCGACGTTTCGTACTGGCGGTTGTCGCGGTAGAGGGTGAGCGCGTCGCGCTCGCGGTGGCCTTGCCGCAGATAGGTCTGGGCGAGCGCCTCGCGGATCAGGACCCACTCGTCCGGGTCCTTGGAGGCGCTCAGGGCCTTGGTGAAGCACGCCTCGGCGTTCGTGTAGCTGCACAGGTCGAAATACACGCGGCCGCGTTCGTAGTCCAGCTTGCAGTCCTCAATCCTGCCGGCGGCGGCGATCTGGAGCTGGTCGAGCGTGGCCAGCACCTGGTCGTAGTCGTGCAGGCCCTTGAGGATCTCCAGTTTCAGCTGAAGGGCGTCCACCGTGCGCGGCGTGCTGGGGAAGCGGGCGAGGAGCGTCTGGAGGTTCTCCAGCGCCTCGCGCATGAGATTGTCCTCCTTGTAGACCACTGCCAGTTGGTAGTAGGCCTTTTCGGCCACGTTCTTGTCGCCGTTCTCGGTGCGCAGATCCAGTCCCAGCGCCACCATGACGTTGTACAACACGTCGATGCAAGGCACGGCGACGAAGGCAGGCATGTTGATGGGCAGCTCGATGGTCTGTGCGCTGGGGTCCAGGCCCAGCTCCATGTTCGTATGGAACCGGACAAAGGTCCGGAAGTCGCTCTGGAGCTTGGCGTCCGTGAAGGTCCCGCTGACCTTCCGGGAAAGATTGAAGAGGGTTTCGTAGCTCAGGCGTTTCTTGACGTCCTCCAGTGTGGGAAGGGCGGCGCCGACGGCGGGCCGGCAGAGCACAACCTTCTCCTCCGCCGCCAGGGTGTAGTACTTCAAGGCTTCGCGATAGTTGTGCTCGATATGGAACAGGCGGCCGAGCCAGAAACAAGCGTCGTAGTAGTGGGCGTAGGCGGGATTATCGTAGGTCTTGAGGTACTCGCGCAGGAGAAGTTTCATCTTCCTGTAGTCCTTGAGGATGTAGAGGCTGACGCCGATATTGAACATGGCGTCCTCGGCGTAGAGCGAATCAGCGCCGAACCTGCGGAGTTCATCGAAACACTTGATGGATTCCAGGATCATCTCGCGCCCGTTGTCCTGGGGTACCACCTTGTACTGGAGCCCCACGACCGGCAGCACTTGGTCCAGCACGTTCCGGCAGGTGGTGTTGGCGTTCCCCGGTACGCCCGGGATTTCCTTGAATTCCCGCGACAGCACCTCATCCTTCGGGATTCCTTCGCCCCAGAGCACCCGCCCGCCGGTCAGTTCCTCGACCCGCTTGAGCAGGCTGAACAACATCGCCGACTTGCCATGCGCGGAGGAGAAGGAGCCGTAGGGGCGGGCCAGGGCGGCAAACCGTTCGCGGTTCCGCATGAAGATCTCGATCGCCGGGTTTTCGCCGGTTCCCGGCGCCGCGTCGCCCTTGGGCTTAAAGGTGGGCGTACCGCCCGAACAGCCCAGGTCGAAATCCACATCGCATTGGGTCAGGTCGAGGATGTCGCCCAGGACTTTCGTGAGCGAGGCCGCCTCGCGCCAGGTCTTCAACTGGGCCCTCGGGATGATCCGCTGCTTGAGATAGGCGGCGATCGACCCCGGCGCCTCTTCCGGCGCCCACACGAACGGCACCTCGAACTCGCGCGACACGCGGGCGATCGCGGCGGCCGCGGAGAGATCCGGCCCCTCCTGCTCCCATAGGATGCGCTTGCTCAATTGGAAGACCGGCGCCTTTAGCGCCGCGTTGCCTCCTCCGGTCTTGATCACCGACCGGGGCTGGAGCTGGAAGGCGATGCTGGCGCTCTTGTCGCGGGTTTCGATCAGGGCGCGTCCGCCGCGCCCGTAACTGAGCCCCGCTAGGCGCAGGAGTTGCTGGACGTTGTCACGTTCCATGTTGGCCTTGCGCGCCACGGTGCGGTAGGTGCGGGCGGCCAGTTCGTAGGACCCGTGCTCGTCCAGCCAATCGGCGGTGATGATGGTCAACTGCTGGAAAGCCGGGTCATTGCCGTACCGGGGCTCCCGGTCGGCGTACCGTTTCTCGCCTTGTTCGCGGATGGCCTTGTCGTCGGATTTCAGCATGGCTTCGATGATCGCGTACTCGATGTCGCGGGACTCGTCCGTTGCCGCCTGGGCGGGCAGGAGGCTCTGCGCCTCGGTGAGGCGCTTGAGGGCGCGCTCGGTGCTGCCCCCGGTGGCCATGCGGATGGGTTCCACCTGCGCGCGCAGACGGCGGCTGCTGGCACCCGGCGGCAGACTGCCCAACTCGGCGCGCGCCAGGATGAAGAGGGCGCGCCGCCGCATCTCGCGCCAGCGTTCGGGAGTCACGTTGGCGTACGGCGTCTGGCTCTCCACCAGCGGCAGGCAGGCCTTGGCGCACGCTTCCCAGTCCGGCGCCTTGGTCACGGCCCGCGTTCTGGGGTCGATCACGGCGCGCGTATAATGCTGGGCCATCGCCAACATCGCCTGGGCCGCCTCGTAGGTATGGGGCTTTTCCTTGATCTGTTTTTCCCAGGCGGCGATCCGCTCCTGGTCCGAACTCTCGGTTGCGACAACGACCCCCTGGGACTGCAGGGCCGCCACCAGCGGCTTGGCCTTTTTGGCCAGATCGGTCACGGGATACTTCATCAGCAGTTCCTGGAAATGCTCTCCGGCCTTCTTGTAGAAACCCTCGCGCCGTTTCTTGTCCGCCTCGGCCAAACCCTTGACGGCATCGCCGCGCTCCTTGTTGATCACGCCCAGATTGAACCGGGCGACGGGCTCGTACTGCGGATCCTTCACCACCGCCAGATAGTGCCCTTCAGCATGCTCCCCGTCCTTCTGGTCGCGGTAGATGTTGCCCAACTCGCACTGCGCCTGGGTGTACGCGGCGGACGTCGGCGGAATCTGCTTCAGGCATTCCTTGGCTTTCTCGAGATTGGGCGGCTTGATTGCGCGCTGGCAGACTGCGGCGAGCAGATACATGGAATACTTGGTCTCGCCGTCGGGCATCTTCGAAAGAACGTCATCCGACAACATGTAGGACGCGTCGACATAGTTGCCATTCCTGTAGTAGATC
>JBAXWO010000799.1:0-1653 GCA_037128375.1 bacterium | reverse complement strand
GATAGTGATCCTTTGCCATTTGATAGAGGTGCGTCTGGCTTTGCAGGAAGCGGTACTCCGGATACTCCGCCATCAGGGCCAGTTGCGAGGCAAAGGTGCGGCAGCACTTCCGCTCCGTTTCCTGCAACGGCCAGAGCCAGGCCACGTCGATATGGGAATGACCGAAAGTGTGCAGGACCGCTGCGCTGGTTCCATTGCGCGCCGCCAGCAGCGGCTGCAGGATCTTCCGGCCGGCGCGCACAGTCTTCATCATTTCGGCGCGGGGTAACTCCAGGTCCACCACCAGGGTCATCGCATTGAGCGCCTCGGTCACTTCCGCGACCCGCAACGACTCCTTCTCCTGCGTGTGCTCAACAAACTGCGCCAGCGTCTCGGTGTCCATCCGGAGTTGGAACAGCTCCTCCTCCCAGATGCCAAAAGTGGTAACGCCAACCTTGGTCTGCTTGGGAGCGGGTTCCGGGACCGTCTCACGGCCGTGCTCGATGGGGCCGCCACCGCATTCCATTGGCCCGTGTCCGCCATAACTTTCCACCAGGATGTGGAACTTCTCGCCGCCCTTGGCATGGCGCGTCAGCGTGATCTCGCGATCGCTCCACCCTTTCGCGCCGGTGGCAACGCCATTGACAAAGATTGCCGATTCGCCGCCCGTATCGATGCGCAGCGCAATGCGTTCGCCCTTCGCAGACTTGGGCACGACCACCTCGCCCCGGAACCAGGCGTATTCCCATTTGGCGCCCCACTCCGTGCCCGCAGGCATCGGACCGAACTTCTGCTTCGCGGCTTGCTCAGGCGTCAGTTGCTCCATCGTGCAGAACCCCTGCATTTCGAAAGAACCAAGCTCCCGATAAAAGAGCCTCGGCATCGCCTCACGCCACTTGCTCACCCGCCGCTGCCAGTCCTGATTTATCATGTTGATGTCTCCTTTCCACCATTGCGGTTCTTGCAACCCTTCAGGCTGCACGTTCGTTTTCGCACTCCATCCAGGGGCCTTCGCCCCTGGCTATACTCTCGCGCCCCTTCAGGGCGCCCCCGCACGACCCCAAAGGGGTCGTAGAACACAGCCCAGGGCAACGCCCTGGGACGCTAACCCGCCCACGCCCCATTCCCGCAGGCTGAAGGCCTGCGAGAACCCGCCGAGTTTCTCATCCAGTTTCGCCCGGCCGCACCGCCCAGATCGGCGTGCGTAGTCCTTTGAATCTCACGCAGAACCCCCACTCGCCGCCCATTTGCGTGATCTTCACCAGCAGCACATTTCGCCCTTTTTTGAGTCGCACCGGAAACCGGTCGGAATCTGGCTGCGCCGAGCGCCCGACCTCCAGATTGGTGCCAACCGGATTGCCATTCAGCCAGACGGCAAAGCCGTCGTCCGATCCCAGCAACAGTTCCGCGTCCTGGTCCACGGACGAGTCGAGCGTGGTGAGCGCATACACGAACGAGTCGGTCCGCACGCCGAACACCGACGTCAGGTTGTTCGCCAAACTGTCCAAATCCAGATCAACGGCCAACCAGTTGCTCGCCAGCGCAGGGACCGTCGCCGTGAGGGCCGCCTCGCCACCCACCTTGTCGTCGGCAAAGGGTTTGCCAAACGGACCGAGGACACTCCAGCGGCCAATGAAATCGCCGTTGTCCACCCTCTCGCCCGTCTGCTCCGTG
>JBAXWO010000798.1:0-1656 GCA_037128375.1 bacterium | reverse complement strand
CTCCCGCCATTCCAACCCCGGTCACCACCATACCGGAGTACGAACTGGTTTGCCTGATCGATCTTGACGGCGGTAACGATTTCACCCCCGACCTGGCCGAGATCTATATCGACGGCCGACAAACCGGCACCTCTCACACGCTTTCCAGAACCTCAAAACTGGATTGGGAAAGCCGGCAATGCGTGGCTGCCAAGCGCGTGTCCAAGACCATCGCCCGAATAGCCTTGAAGGAAACCCTTGCGTCGGTCGTCGCATCGGAAAATAAGGGTTTAGGACAGGCGTTACGGTTCCTGCTGTTTTCCATGGAAACCCCGGATGATCGGCGCTGGCAGACCCTTCCGGAGAAATTAGCGGTCGTACGCTGTCCCTGCCCCGCCAACCTAAAAAGCTTTGAAGTCGTCTTCCAAAACTCATCCGGAACAACACTGAAACGCATCACGGTAAGCGCGCCCATCACTCGCCGGGATCGCGTATTCTTCTCCATGTGCCGCGACGCTCCGCAAGAAGAGGAACGCTGAAAGGCCAGTGTGTCAGAAGATCAGATTGAACACCCCATACAGCAGGACGATGGCAAAAAACAGCATGATCAGCGCCTTGTTACGCTGCACACGGCGCTCCTGCCGAAGCGGCTGGACGGAGTGAAGACTGCCCGTGACAAAGTACTGGGCGAACCGTGGATCAGTTCCCCCGGGAGAAACCACCCCCGGGGTCGCCACACCCGACACCCCGGGTTGTTGTGGATCTCCGGGCTGCGATTCTGAAGAGGGTTCCCGACTGCCCCCCTCCGTTCTACCGGACATCCGGCTCGATTGAATCTCCCGAGCGCGATTTTTCTGTACCGAAAAACGCTGCAACCGTCGAAGGGCTGAATCGCGATCCGGGTGTGCGGCCGCCTTGGACAGGGCGCGGATATCCTCATCCATGCGGGCCAGTTCGCGCTCGAGAGCCTCGGCGCGATCCTTCAACCGTGGATGCTTACGTTCCGTCCTCTGCATGACCCG
Organism: bacterium; assembly: GCA_037128375.1. Taxonomy (GTDB): domain Bacteria; phylum Verrucomicrobiota; class Kiritimatiellia; order CAIKKV01; family CAITUY01; genus CAMBRF01. The sequence goes on along the minus strand of JBAXWO010000798.1, from coordinate 655 downwards.
TGCCCCGATAAACCCGCCCACCGCCTTGTTTCGCCCCAAACGGTACTATCGGCCCAACACGATAACCACCGCGACCGCGGCTATAACGGCCAGTACCAACGGCAGACTGACGGCGCAACCGATCTTCAGCCAGTCGCCAAATCCGCGCGGGGCTACGCCTTCCTCAGCCGAAACCAATTGAGCGTGGGACTCAGTGAACAACTTCACGGGCCCTCCCACGGCTTCAACCCCCGCTTGAGCTTTCACAAACTCCTTGCGAATGACGTCAATCTGAACCACCGCCTTATTCAATTCGTCACGCAGCACATCGTCAGCCCAGTCCGAGTCATTGATTCTCTGGAGTTCATCGACGAGCCCGCCGAAACGCTGCCGTGTGCTGGAATAGATCTCCACCTGGCGGGCGGCGTGTTCCTCAAGTTTATGCAGGGTAACGATACTCTCGGAGAGGCGGTCCACCATCTCCTGCTTTCCCCGTTCGTACTGTTCCTGCTTTTCCAACATATCTTCGTGCGTCTGCTTTTCCCGCTCCATTTCGCCCTGCTTCCGGCGCATCCGCTCTATTTTCTTCTTGGCGCTGGCGACCTGGGTGTTGACTTCTTCCCGGTGCCGGGCCATTCGCGTGAGGTTAAGATCGGAGATGGGATGGGCCGGAGAC
>JBAXWO010000797.1:0-1657 GCA_037128375.1 bacterium | reverse complement strand
CGCGCCCCGCCTTTGCAGGACGGGGCGAGGAGGACGAGCACCAGACGCAGAACTTTTCCGAGATCGACTTGGCCTGCAGGAAGAGCGGCAGATAGTCACGGCCGCCGGCCTTGCTGTCTGTACCTGACATGTTGAATCCACCGAAGGGATGGACGCCAACGAGGGCCCCCGTGCACTTCCGGTTGATGTACATATTGCCCACGAAGAATTCCTCGCGGGCGCGGAGCAGATGTTCCGGGTTAGTGGAGTAAATCGCGCCGGTGAGCCCGTAGATGGTGTCATTGGCCATGGCCAGGGCGTTGCGTTTTTTGTCGGAAGATGACCGGCGGCGGGTTGCGCTTACACTCCGGGGATGGGAACCGTTTGGCCTGATCGTGGGATTCGAGACAAAGCCATTCAGTGTCGTGATCCGTCCGGAGGAGGCTGCGGAATGGACGACGCTCGACATGGGTGATCCGAAGATTGCGAGTGTGGAGCCGGTGAAGATCCGGAGCAGTACGCAAGCATTCGCGCTCAAAGGCTTGTCCGAGGGGGACACTGTGATGAGTGTTCGGGTGGCCGGTCGTGAATGTCACAGCCTGCCCATCAAGGCGGTTGTGGAGAAGTGGATACTTTCTTACTGCGTCGGGTACTCGACGCCCGAGGTATCGCCTGAGGATAAATTCCGCGATGCGGTGAGCAAGGGAGACGTGGGGCTTGCTGGAAAACTGCTCGATGCAGGGGGTGTTGACGTCAACAAGGCATACGATGATGGTCGTTTTCCTGTCCATCTTGCGGTGGAGCAGGGCGGAAAGGCTATGTTGGCTCAGTTGCTAAAGGCAGGCGCAAGCGTGAATAGTCAGGACGGAGCCGGTTACACGCCGTTGCATTTGGCCGTTCGGAAGGGGAATGAGGCCATTGTGGAGTATCTAGTCAAAGCAAAAGCCACTATTGATGCTCAGGACAAGGGGGGGTGCACACCGCTTCACCATGCGATATTGGAGGGGCATAAGTCATTGGCGCTATTCCTGATCCGGCAGCATAGCGATGTGCATGCGACGGGGATTCCCGGTGCAACCCCCCTCCATCTTGCGGCGATGAAGGGGTGGACGGATGTTGTAAAGGAGTTGCTAAATGCCGGCGCGGATATCCATGCGTTGACCTGTGGCGGGTATGATGCCATAGAGGTTGCTGAGTTGGCCCGGCAGGATGCAGTAGTGAAGATGCTTCGCAAAAGGGTGGCGGCTGAGAAGGGGAAGAGCGGAAATTGAGATGACTAGTGTCATTCTTGTTCCCTGCGCAATACCTGCGTCATCGACTGCTCTGTCGGAAAGCTGGCCTGAATGGCACCAAGTTAAGCGCAGTCTCCGATCCTTTACAGGACCGGCTCGCGAGGACGCTCGCCCTCCAGGACTGGCTCTCAACCAGTTGGTTATGCGCCACTTGAAGGGCGAGCGAGGTTCAATTTGATGAGCCACAGATGTCTGTCACGCCGGGTCAAACCGCCGTGTTCTACGATGGCGACAGCGTGGTCGGCAGCGGCATCATCCAGTAACGGCCACAACCCTGTCCCTTTCTTGTCTCAGCCGTGATCGAATGCATCCTGCGCCACCTCGGCCTCTGGCAACAAGGCGTCCGCGTCACTTCCGGCCCCGCCCCACCGGCCGATTGGGTCATC
>JBAXWO010000796.1:0-1660 GCA_037128375.1 bacterium | reverse complement strand
CCCTGAAAGAGTTGGTCGCGAACTATCACGATGTCATCCACTCGCAGGTCATTACCCATCCCGTTCCCTACCGTTTCGCCCGCGAACTCGGCAAAGGACGCCAAGGAGTGGTGTTCCTGGCCACCCGCCAGGGAGGACGCGGCTGCCTCACCCGGCATGCCGTCAAACTGCACGACCCGGGCATCTATTCCAGCGCCGACAAGTACTGGAGCGACATGGGGCGGCTGGCGAGCCAGGTTTCCAAACTCCAGCCGGTCAACAGCGACAACCTGGTAACACGGGAGACGTACGACGAGACCCGCGGCATCGGTTACCTCCAGATGGCGGTCATTGATGGCATCGACCTGCAATACCTGCTCGGAGGCACGCACCTCGGCATCGCCCGCAGCCAGTCCACCGACGAGGAGTGGGAACATTTCATGACCACCCTCTTCCGATTGGAGCGGGGCCGTTTCATGCTGCAACCGGGTGTCGCCCTCTACATCCTGCGGAAGGTGCTGCTCGGTCTGATGGTCCTTCATGAGGCGAACTACATCCACGCTGACATCAAGCCCTCAAACATCATGATCGACCGCATGGGTTCGGTCAAACTGGTCGATTTTGGACGGGCCGTCGAGATCGGGGAACGCATCAGCATCCTGCTCGGTAGCCCGCTGTATATGGCCCCTGAAACCCACCGCCTCGAGGCCGGCATGGCCCAGTCGGACCTGTTCAGCACCGGTCTTGTCGGCCTGGAAATGCTACGGGGCGATGCGCTGAGCGATTGCGCGGAAATGGGCGACGGCGAACTGTTGAAGTTCAAGATGACGATCATGGACCATGTGGAAGACATGCTGCCCGAACGCGTCCGGCAGAGCAAACGGCTCGTGAAGGTGCTGAAGAAATTCCTGCACCCCAACCCGACTCACCGCTATGCCAGCGCGAAGGATGCCGAGGAGAGCTACTATCGACTGCGCGGCATCTACCGCGAGATGGGGCTCAACGCGGATGCCGAATACGACCGGGAACTGCTGACGTACCTGGAGAAAATCTCCGACCCGAGCACCGGGCACCTTAATCCCCGGCTGGGTTGATAGCCATTGTCCTCAAACCGCCGCGTAGTACAGGGATCCCTGCCGCGATTCCGCCCGCACTGTCCCGCATCCCTCCATCCCTGCGAGCAGGCGTGCCACCACGCACGGATCCACCCCCAGGGATATCGCTATATCGGCCGCCGTGCAGGGGTGCCGCTGGATCAACCCCAGGAGAATCCCTTCAAGCTGTCCTTCCTCCCTGGGCGGCCTGCCCCCGGCGGCTGGCGGATGCGGGGACGATATCGAAAGTTCAGCTACCGGCGTGAAGGCGTTCGCCAAGGTTGCCAACTGTGCGACCGACACCGCCCGCAAGTCGGCCGCTTGAGGCGGACGAACCGCCGTATTCAGGTGAATCCGGTCCGGCCGAATCGCCTTCGCCAGGGCCGCGATGCGAGCTACTTGCCCGGGGGCGTCATTGACCCCGGCCACCAGGAACACCTCCATCCAGTATTCGCCCGAAAACTCAGCCCGCATGGCTTGGAGCCCGCGGAGAAACGTTGTAAATACAAGGGATGGATGCGGATGATGCAGGGCTTCGAACGACGGCTGATCCCAGGCCGCCAGGGTGCCCTTGACGATAGTCGCCC
>JBAXWO010000795.1:0-1661 GCA_037128375.1 bacterium | reverse complement strand
CGGCCATCACGACCGGCGCGCACACCGGCAAGGTGGGCGACGGCAAGATCTTCGTTCTCGATGTCGAGCAATGCATCCGCATCCGCACCGGCGAGACCGGGGGCGTGGCCATCGGCTAGCCGCGCGTCGGCGCCGGCACGTGGAAACCGGCGCCGAAAGAGGCGTGAAGATGCTGGTATGAGCGCAGGGACGTCGCTTGAAAAAGCGACGTCCCTGCGTCTTTCTCATTCCGCCGCGATAGCGATCCGTTTGGGCTTCTTCGCCTCGCTGATGGGCAGACGGACGCGCAGCAGCCCGTTCTTGAGCGAGGCTTTCACGCCGGCGGCCTCCACGCGGTCGGGAAGCTCGAATCTCGCCTTGTAGGTCACAGGCGAAATCTCGCGCAGCGCGAGCGTGTAACCCTCGGGCGCCGCCACCGTGTTGGCCGCTTCGATCAACAGCACACCATCCTCGACCGTCACCTGAAGCGACTGATCATCCACGCCCGGCAGTTCGGCCACCAGCAGGAATCCGTCCTTGTCCTGGCGCACCGCCGTGTTGGGCATGATCTCGTCGCGGCACTCGCGCCGCTCGACGTGAACATCCTCTTGCTTCACAACATCTGTCTTCATGGCTAATCTCCTTTCTGAAATCACCGGTTACTTCACTTCGATCATCAGCCTGCGCGGCTCGGACGCCGGGTGCCGCGGCAAGGTAACGGACAATACGCCGTTCTTGAAATTCGCCTTGATGTCGTCGGGCGCAACCTCCTGCGGCAGCTCGAACCGGCGCTCAAACGCCAGCTCACCGCCATCCGCCCGCTCGCGGTTGCCCTTGAGCGAAAGCTCGCGCCCCTCAAGATGTACATCCAGCTTGTCTGGATCCACACCCGGAACCTCAGCCTCGAATACCCAGCCTTTCGGCCCTTCCCAGACGTTGACACGGGGATATCGGTAGCCCATTCCGGCCAGCGAGCCGATCGCGCGGCTCAAGGGCCAGTCAAAGCCAAGAAAATCGTCCATTAAACGCCAGGGACTGAGAGCTGCATAGTTTGTCATGTTGACCTCCTTTGCCGACCTGTGTCGGCGTTGTTAACTGAAATTTAGCAACAGGTATGCCAATCAAAGACGCGCTCAAAAACCACAGCAATTCAAGCGTCCGGCTTGAGCGGCAGGCTAGGGTGACCCCGGAGATGTGTGAAAAAAGGACGGGGCAGGCCTGTCACACATGGGACATTATGACTCAAAAAAGTATGCATCCAGCATCAGTGATGAATCCCCTGTGAAGGCGGTTGTGACAGATCAGGTAAGATTTGCTACACTCGTGCCGCTTGTGTGCGTTGCGCTTGGCGAACTCCATCCGCCGGCGGCGACGTACGAAGGAATGAAAGGGAAGGAGTCTGCCTGTGTCTGTCAAAGAAAGCGAAAAGCCTGCGCAAACGCTTACGGTCATGTGGACGGGCAGGCTGTGGACCGTGGCGTGTTCGATCCCCACGGAGCGTTTGCAACCCCAGTATCCGCTGACTCTGGAGTTGCCCGATGAGGCGGTTCGCTGGCGTTTGTTATTCGAACCGGACACGTGTCTCTACCTGCCCCTGCGGGTGACCCGTAAACGGAGCGAGAGTGACGCGCTCATCGCGCGGCATTTTTCCGAACGCGGCTTGCGGGTGCCCACAGAGGATG
>JBAXWO010000794.1:0-1666 GCA_037128375.1 bacterium | reverse complement strand
CCGCCGTGGCAGTCTCTACTTGAATGCTTCGGTCATTTCTCCTATTCTGCCCCTTATTCCCGATGGTATCGGAAGCAACATTAAAAGGTTAAGGAAAGAGGCAGGCATGTCGTTAATTGAAAGTATTGTGGCGCGTGAGATTCTGGATTCCCGTGGTAATCCGACGGTGGAGGTGGATGTTACGCTGGAGAGCGGCGTGGTGGGTCGCGCGGCGGTACCGTCCGGCGCCTCCACCGGCGAGAACGAAGCGGTTGAACTGCGGGATGGCGACAAGAAGCGCTACGGCGGCAAGGGCGTCCGTAAAGCAGTCAAGAACGTGGAAGAGATCATTGCCCCCGAGTTGGCGGGGTGGGACTGTCGCGATCAGGTCGGTATTGATGGCGCGATGATCGACCTCGATGGCACCGCGACCAAGTCCAAGCTTGGCGCCAACGCCATATTGGCGGTATCGCTCGCCGTGGCTAAGGCTGGTGCAGAGTATTGCGGTCTGCCGTTGTTCCGCTACATCGGCGGCACGAATGCCCGCGTCATGCCGGTGCCCATGATGAACATCATGAACGGCGGCGCGCACTCCGACGCGCCGATCGACATCCAGGAATTCATGATCATGCCCAAGGGCGCCTCCTCCTTTTCCGAGGGATTGCGCATGGGCACGGAAGTATTCCACGCGCTGAAGGGCGTGCTGAAAGGCATGAAACTCAGCACGGCTGTCGGCGATGAAGGCGGATTCGCACCCGTTCTCAAGAACAACACCCAGGCCCTCGATGTCATCATCGAGGCCATCAAGAAGGCTGGTTACAAGCCCGGCAAGGATGTATTCCTGGCGCTTGACGTGGCGGCGAGCGAGTTCTATGACGCGACCACGAAGCGCTACACGTTCAAGAAGAGCGATGGCTCCGTGCACAGCCCCAACGAGATGTCGGACTTCTATGCCGGTCTTGTGGCGAAGTATCCGATCATCAGCATTGAGGATGGCATGTCGGAGAACGATTGGGCGGGATGGAAGACCTTGACCGAGCGCCTGGGCGATAAGATTCAGCTTGTGGGCGACGATCTGTTCGTGACCAATACGAAGTTTCTCAAGAAGGGCATCGAGCAGGGCGTGGGCAACTCCATCCTGATCAAGGTCAACCAGATCGGCACCCTCAGCGAGACGCTGGACGCGATTCTGATGGCGAACCGGGCAGGCTACTCGGCCGTGGTCAGTCATCGTTCCGGCGAGACGGAGGACGCCACGATCGCGGATATCGCGGTGGCGACGAACGCCGGGCAGATCAAGACCGGCTCGCTGTGCCGGACGGATCGCGTGTGCAAGTACAACCAGCTGCTTCGCATCGAGGAAATGCTGGGTGAGCATGCGGTGTATGGTGGCGTGATTTAAGTGGGACGGTGGGTCTGTCCCACCGTTCGTCCCGTGGGCAGTCATCGGCGATCGTCGCGAAGCGGCCGCCGGTGACGGTCCGACGGGTTTTGCAGCGGATATGCACGCATGAACTTCTGGATCTTGCTTTACAGGTTTGCCTGGATCGTGGTCGTGGTTTCGTGCGTGATTGCCGTCGTTTGCGTATTTCTCCCCAAGGCGCACAGTTATCGTGAGCTGCAAAAACGCAAGGTGGCGCTGGAGGAAAGCAATGCGCGAATGGAGGCGCGCGCCCGACAACTCGAG
>JBAXWO010000793.1:0-1674 GCA_037128375.1 bacterium | reverse complement strand
ATGATCACATGAGTGTCCAAGGTCAATGGTATGGCCTCGACTTTGTGAAAGTGGGTGGGGCCGGTCAGCGTGCGTTGTTCAAATCGGCAGGAGCGACAACGGACGATTTCTTCTCCTGGGGTGCATCTGTCTTGTCACCGGTCAGTGGCGTTGTCGAAGCTGTCGTCGCCGACTTGCCGGACAATCCCATCGGCAAGAAAGACACAACCCGCCCGGCGGGCAATCATGTCGTAATCCGAGCCGCACCGGACACCTACGTGTTTCTGGCGCACTTCCAGAAGGACACGATTCGGGTGAAGGTCGGCGATCATGTGACACAGGGACAAGAGATGGGGAAATGCGGCAATTCGGGGAATAGCGACTACCCTCACATTCATATGCACGTCCAAGACACGGCCACGTTGAACAAAGGACGCGGGCAGAACGTTGTTTTCAGAGGCATCAATGTCTGGTTGAGCGGGAAGGAGTTCCGCAATGTGGAGTGGCCCTTGATTCGGGGATTGTTTGTGGAGCCAAACAAAGGTGCCGAACCAACTTCTGCTGGCGACGTCCTAAAGGCCGCGCCAGAGAAGTGACGTTCGGCGGAAGATGAGGAATGCACAACATGGCTAGATGGAGGAGGAAGATGCTCTGGTTCTGTGTCGTAGCGATAGCAGTTATCGGCGTCGCTATTCGCGTTGCCTGTTGTGGCACGTTGAGAATGTCTTTTGTCGATTTCCCTGTCAATGAACTGAAAACCTTGGACGCGGCAGCGCTGTTGAGTGCACAGACTTCTGGTGCTGACAGAAATACCAACGTTCTTTCGGCTGCGGTTCGACAAATTGCCGGCGATGGAGTCTGCACGCTACGGTCTTCCATGACGGCAACGGCCGGCCGGTTCCTCCCCGGCACGACGTTCGTTGATGTCCTTGTCAACGGAAAGGCATGCTCGCTTCAGGTGGACACCGGCTCTCACACCACGGCCCTCTTTCCGCGTCTGGCAAAGCGGGCGGAGGTGCCGATTTCCAAGACGCCAGCCTGGACATGGGAAAAGTCTGATGGGCAAGGCGCGACTCCAGTCTATACTGGGTTGGCGACAAGCCTGGTTCTGGGAAGTTTCACTATCAGCAATGTTCCGGTGGGTGTGTTGGGCAAGCAACATGAAGTGCGACTTCTCGGCCTTCCTGTGTACCACATGGATGGTTTGCTCGGAATGGACATCTTGCAGAACTTCGCCGTCACCTTCGTCTTGGCTGACGGGTCCGTCCGGCTCTCCCGAACCGCGCCGCTGACCGCACCGCATGTTAAGCGACTGACTTTCCGCCTGTCGAAGAAGACCAACATGATGATTACCCAGGCCATCATGGTGAACGGACAGCCGATCGGAGATTGTCTTATCGATACAGGAAGTTCAGGAAAGTTGGTGTTGACGGAAGCAACGTGGAACAAGCTCGCGCTTGGTGAAACACTGGCACGGGTCGATTTGCAGATGGGGGATGTCAGCATGAACAACGTACCAGCAGAAAAGAGCGATGCCATCGGCATGGGCATGGTTCCGATGAACCTCCTTGCAACCAAGGGAACAAAGACGATTACAATTGATTTTCAGGCAGAACAGATTATTTACGAATAAAATGCGCGCCGAACACGCCCTTGCTCAGTGTCTTCTTCTACGCAAGTAAAAAGTGACTGTTT
>JBAXWO010000792.1:0-1677 GCA_037128375.1 bacterium | reverse complement strand
TCCCACGTGAAGACGGTGGAGTCCCAACCCCAGCGGGCGACGAGATAGCGGTGGAGCCGCTGGGTCATGGCAATGGAGCGTTCGTGCGTGAAATACTCCATGATGTCCTTGCACCAGCCCCCGCGGCTCGCGTTGTAGGGGTGATCCTGCCATTCGGGGTCGCACCAGGCGCTGACACGCCCGTGATTGTTGAGCACCAGATTGACGCGGATGCCGGACGCCCGCGCCCATTCGAGCACGTGGTCCAGATCCCAGGCGTTGTCCAGCCGGTAATCGCCCGCGCCGTGGTAGCCGCGTATGACCGGACTCCATTCGATGCCGAGCGACCAGGCGCTCATCCAGATCTCGGCAAAGTTCTCGCCCGCCTTGTGCATATCGGCGAAATAGTGGTTGTAAGCCGATGATCCGGTCGGATGGCGGAAGCGCCAGGGAAACTGGTCATCCATGCGGGTGTCGAACGGCGAGCGGATATTGTGCCCGATTGGATAGAAGAACGCGCCGTCTTCAGTTTCGAAATAGCGGGGATCGGCGGCCGAGACGCGGATGAATGAAAACGGGGTTGCGGTGTCACGAACGGTGAAGGGGATCGGGGCGGCGGTATTCTCACCCCAGCGGTCGCGCACGCGGAGGGTGACCGTATGTACCCCGGACGTGGCCGGGGCGTAGCGCACCCGCCATTCCGGGCGGCCCTGGGGCTCGATGCGTTCCTCCACGGAATTAATGGTGCGGTAATGGTCCTGATAGTAGAATCCGGTCACACGGGTAATCGCTCCGTCCGGCGCGGCAACGTCCGCCGTCACATCCACCACGTCGGGGTCAAACGGGTCGGCATAGCGGTCGGGGAGGTCGAACCGCAACTCAAAAAGGCCGCGGCGGGGCACGGCGCGCGCGTTCGGACGCAGATTGGTGATTACAGGCGCTCCGGGAGTGGTTTCAGAAGAAACCAGATCTGCCGACACGAGAACGCAGCTTCCCGTGAAGGCCTCGTTTCCGAAAAATCGCACACCCGCCTGCTTGGGATTGAGCCGGGTGCGGAAATGCCACGGCGCGGCATGGCCCACGCCTTGCCAACCCGGTTCACCCGGAGTCAGCGGAATTTCATAGGAACCGGTCCCGGGCGCGATGTTGGTGTCGACAAGGAACTGATACCAGCGGTCGTCTCGGTCGATCAGCCAGACCAGCGCCTGAACGTTCGTCGGACCGCCCTCCGGCCAGACGACACTAAAGCGCAGCCGATCGGCCTCCAACCAGTCGGCCGGGCTTTTCGCCACCCAGACCGCTTGCGCGGGAACCTTGGGAAGTTGCATCCGGCAAGACAGCACGTTGTGCTGCGGCTTGTTTCCATCGGGCCGATCCAACAGCATCGGTATCACGCGGTCACGCGCCACTCCTGGCACGACGACCCCGCACACGAGCAGCAACGCCAAGCGGGATGCACGCATCACGCCAGCTCCGCTACAAAAATATTTGCCTCTCCGCATATTTACACAAAAAGCCATGTTTTTGAGACAGCATGAAATGTGCCGATCTGGCCGTTTCACGGCTGGTCTCATACCGAGAAGTGACATTATGGACAAATGCCCCCAGCGGGTCGAGTCCGAAATCGTTTATGGGCAGCGGCGTCCCCGCCGAAGATAAAAGCTGAAAACTGAAAGGTGCTGCGCGCAAGGGATCAGG
>JBAXWO010000791.1:0-1679 GCA_037128375.1 bacterium | reverse complement strand
GGGCAGTACCTTTGTTTCTTCGATGAGGTTGGGTTGCTTGTGCTGGACTGGGACGTGGCGACCTCTACGGCCGTTGTGAAGAAGTCACCGACCATCCCTGAGACTATGACTGACAACTCTTGGGATCCGCAGTGGCAGAACGTTACGTTCTCGGATCTGATTGCCCAGTACATGGTGGACCACCCCGGGGTCACCTTCGCGGTTGCGTCGGCAGCTGTACTCGCGGCGCAGGCTGCCCCGTCATTCCCGATCGGGACCATTGCACTCTTTGTGCATGGCCGGATCCACCTGGTGGCGGCGACTGGGGCGTTGAATCGTCGCTACTTCTTGTCATCTGACATCCTGTTGCCGGCCGATCCGAGTTCGGTGCTCCGCTGGTGGGAGAACCAGTACCTCAACAGCGGCGCGGCGCTGGGCTTCGGCTGCGGCCCGTTGGTGGTCGTGCGCCGGTCCTTCAGCCGTGGGGATCTCGCGCAGGCCCGCGTCGCCATCCCCGGCGAGTGGACCACCGCCCATCTGCTGTTCCAACTGTGGGCGCCGCCGGGCGCTCGGAAACTTTTTGTGCCGTATGATCGCATCATCGAGACCGTCCTGCGCGGCGAGGCGGATGCCGGCATCCTGATCCACGAATCCCGTTTTGTCTTCGCCAAGGCCGGCCTGGTCCGTCTGGCGGACCTAGGGGAGTGGTGGGAGGCCGAAACAGGCCTTCCCCTCCCGCTGGGTTGCGTGATGGCGCGCAAGGCGCTGGGCCTTACGGCGATCACAGAACTCGACCGCCTCCTGAAGCGGTGCGTCGAACACTCCCGGTCCGCGCCGGGGGAAACGGCCGGGTACGTCCGTCGCCACGCCGTTGAGATGGATGACGAGGCGATCCGCCAGCACATCGCCCTGTACGTCACCGACTACTCTGCGGACCTCGGCGGGACCGGGCGGGAAGCGATGGCCGTTCTGGAACGGAAGGCCCGGGAGGCGGGGGTGCTGAAATGATCGCCTTTCTGCTGGCCACCCGCGACGAAGCCGCCCCTCTGTTGGAGGCCCTGCAGGCGGAGAAACTGGCCGACTCGCCGTTCGAAACCCATCGGTTCGCCGCCCGCCGCCTCCGGCCTGCCGGCATCGTCCTCATCACGGGAATGGGGCCGATTGCCGCCGCGGCCGCCGCCCGGCACGTACTCGCTGTTCACAAGGTCAGTCATCTTGTCAATGCGGGCATTTGCGGGGCGCTTGACGAAGGTCGCGGGCCCGGTGGCGTGTATCGCATCACCACCGCTTTGGACGGCGATACGCTTTCCGACCGGCCGGCCACCCCAGTCGACTCTCTGGATGTCGGGGCGGGCAGGACCGGATGGAAAGAGCTTCCCGTCGCTCGCCTGGCCTCGGTGAGGGAACCCGTATTCGGAGGCGAACGCCGCCGTCGGCTGGCCGCCGCCGCCGAGTTGGTGGACATGGAAGGATACGCGATTGCCGCCGTCGCCGCCGCGCAACGCATGCCCTGCACGCTCATCAAAGGTGTCAGTGACCTGGCCACGGATCAGGGCCGCGAGGAGCTGCGGCGCAATCTGCGGCAGGTCTCGAAGGCGGTGGCGGATTGCCTTCTGTCGGGCCTGGAACAAGGCGCCTGTGAATCAGGGGGACTGCTGCGCCGGCTGGCGGATTTTGTGAAGGTGGAGCATACGGTGTTC
>JBAXWO010000790.1:0-1686 GCA_037128375.1 bacterium | reverse complement strand
CGATCCCTTCGATTATGCCCGCGCGGTGCGCGTGTTTCCGGAATCGGCAAAGATCCGGGCCGAACTGGACCTGACGCCAGCCCAGGCGAACGCCCGGCTGGAGATCGAGCTTTGTGATGCGGCCAGCCATCGTCCCATTCGGGTCATGCTGACTGAGACCGGCCTGCTTCAGGCGGCAGATGGCAAGAACGTCGTTGAACTCGGGAAGTACACTGCCGGCGAGAAACTTTCCGTGATCATCGCCGCCGATATGGCGGCAGGCAGCTACACCGTGCAGGTTAACGGCGGCGAGGCTCGAAAACTTGCCGTGGCCGAATCGGCCACGACGCTGCAGCGGTTGTCGCTGCGCACCGGCGTCTGGCGCGGACTCGGCGACGGCGGGCCCGTCGATCCAGCGGTCGACGTGCCGCTGGTCGACCCGGCGGTGTTCCGCCTGGCGGGTAGTGTTATCCAAGGAGATCCCACGAAGTGAATGACTCAGACATGTATGGGTATGGCTATCTCGAAGCGGTGCGCAACGTCTTCAAGCCGGAGGCAATATGATCGAACAGACCCGTAGAAAGTTGGATCAGTTGGATGAGGTTTACCCGAAGACACGCCTGGAAAAGAGCAAGGCGCGCTGGCGTGCGATGTGGAATGGCGGCGTACTGCCAGACCGCTACCCCTTTACATACGGGTGGCCATTCTTCGGTCCCTATGATGTCAGCCATCCGCCTCGCCAACGGGTTCAGGCCTACCTGGATGGCCTGCTGTTTACCGGGCAGTTCGGGGACGACCTGATCCCCTCCATTTTTCCCGGCCTGAATCACGCGTCTATTCCTTCGATGTTAGGTGCCGCCGAGGTGCGGTTGGGCTTGGAAACCGGTTGCCAAAAACTGATTCACAAACCGGAGGATATTGACCGGTTACCGGTCCCGTCCCTCCGCCCTGGCAGCGCCGCTGCCTATTGGGTCGAAGCGGCGGAAGTGATGCTGGCGGAAACCGATGGGCGCATCGGCATTCATGTTTGTGACATGCAGGGGCCGTTCGATGTCTGCGCACAACTCTGGCGTTATGACGAGCTGATTCTCTGTGCCTATGAGGATCCGGAACGATATCACCGGCTTCTGTCGCTGGCTACAGAAGCGTTCATCATGCTGTGGCAGGCGCAGAAGGCGGTGCTGGGCGAGACCTTCATCGGGACCCATCTTTTCGCCCATGACTGGGTTCCGGATGACTGCGGCTGCTCACTTTCCGCCGACGGCCTGGTGATGTGCTCTCCAGCCTTTTATGAGGAGTTCGTTGCTCCTTACATCAGTCGGGTCGCGGAAGCTCTGGGTGGAGTTACTGTCCATTCCTGCGGTAATTTCCTTCCCGTGCTACGCCCGCTCTGCGCCACTGCCGGTGTCAGAGGCGTCAACGCCTCCCAATTAACCATCCGGCAACTTGCCGAAGGCGGACTGGATCCAGCGCGAACCATCACCGCCATGACCAATGAGAGGGACCTGCCGGAGGTCATGCGGGTGGTCCGGGAATTCGGCCTGCGGCCGGTTCTGACGATTGGCGGTTTCTATCCGTTCTGTATCGTCCACCTCGAGAACGGCACGCCCCGGACGGAATTGTCGGCGGCGGAGTGGGGGGCGCTCAAGAAAAGGGAGGCGGAGATTCTCCGGTTGATGCAGAGTTCGGAGAGGACCACACTATGAG
>JBAXWO010000079.1:0-8495 GCA_037128375.1 bacterium | reverse complement strand
TTATCTGGCCGCCCCACACACGGCGCTGGCGGCGCAGTTGCGCCCCAATGCCGCGGCGCTTACGGTGTCCGGCGCAGCGCCGGCGCTCGACCGCATGGCCCTGGGCCGGGCGCTCTTGCACGACATCGGCGTTGATCTGGGCGGTCTCGCCGACCGCGTGGGAGCGGCGGATGTCGCGCGCGTGCTGGAAGACTTCGGCTATTTCGAGAGTGACGGCCAGACCGAGTTCCTGCCTTACTGGCGCACGGAAGGCATCTTCCAGTTCGGTGAGGATTTTGAGGCTGACGCCGACAGAGGGTTTGCCGTTACCGCGGAGTCTCCGACCGCGCGCACGAAAGTATCCGCGTTCATCCGGTCGGCGGGTGTTGAGAATACCAAAAACCGCCGCAAGACCCTCTTTGTGCTGGTCAACGAAGGCCCCAAGGCCGTGCGCGAGTACCTCATTATCCAGAACCCCCAATATCTTTTTGGCGGCCCCAACAAGGTCCAGGTTGAGCAAATCTACTCGCAGCTCGACTTTTCGTACCTTGCAGCGGATGGCGACTGGAACCGATGCCGGGTTGAAAGATCCAGGCCGGAAATCTACAGTCGCTCGGGGACGGGGCGTGGGGCCGGGCAAAACGTCATCAACGGAGTCATCTATAGGGCGCACATGAGCGAGCTCATGGATCTGGAAACCGGCGGCTTTGTCCGCATGGGCGAGAAGGAAACCAAAATCAGGGGTAAGTTCGCCGGCGATCTGTTTCTTAAGAACGGCTGGCAACTGTATGGCCCGATCTATGTTCCGCCGCGCGGCATGCGTCTGCTGTATGGGGCTGGCGCCATGGTGTTGCCGCAAGGCATCGCCGGGCGGGTATTTGACCGCAAGACCGGCAAACCGCTTTCCGTTCCGGTGCATGTGTTTAGCGGAACGTTCAAGGAGTCCGAGACGCCGGCTGCCGACAAGGATCGCCCGTTGCTGGTCACGGTGCAGGCCGACAAAGACGGCAGGTTCCGCTTTCCCGGCATTAGCAAAGGGACGGTTGTGGCGGAGGTGGCTGGAAAGATGGTTCCGGCTCAACCACAGAGGACTGTCGGAAGAAACGATTTTTATGGGGCATGGCAGTCGGTCATCGGGGTTGAGGATCTGCAAACCGGCGTTCGTTGCTGGCCCAGTTTCGATCTCGCTCGGAGCGTCATCTTCTTAGATAACAATTTCGGCGCTGCCGGAAAGTGGCTGGATGTGCTGATCGAGGCGGATGCGCCCCCGGCGCCCTGACACGCGCGCCAGGCCCAGGCGACCCCACGGCTCGAAGAGGCTCCTGCACAGGTTGCGGCGAGGAACTGCTCGGGTGGTACGGATCGGTTGACGACTACGGCGACGACTACGGTGGACGAATTCGGAAGTCCCCCCGTTATCCGTAGTCGTCGCCGTAGTCGTCAACCGGTTTTTGCCGTCGCGAGACGTGTCCTGAGTCGTTACGCGGCGAGAATGAAAGAAAGGACCAGCAATCATGCCGCACGAAATCAAACGATGGGTTCTGGGGTTGATGGCGACAGGACTGACGACGCTGACGCTAACGGCCGCGGAGCCGGAGGCTTTCTTGCCCAGACTTGGCGCGGTCAAGGTTGACGGCGATCTCACGGAATGGAACGCCGCAGTCACCGTGCCAGTGCGTTTCGCGGCGTGCATCGCGCAGCGCAGAGCCAGTCACATCTGGAGCGGGCCGGCGGATTGCGGCATGGAACTGTTTTGCGGCTGGAACGAGGAGGGTCTCTGCCTGGCCGGGTTCGTGGCCGACGACGATATCCGCGGCGACCTTGACGGAGTGGAACTCTACGTGGACGCGCGCGGGGGCGGCGCCTTTCTGAAATCTCCGTATTCGGAGGGCTCCGGCCAGATCCTCGTGCGGCCGCCGGTCGGCGACGAGGCGCCTAAAATGGTGTTCGGCCGGGCTGACAGCGCGATCGCTGGCGCACAGTTTGCCGGTAAACGCGCGGCTGGCGGGTGGACCTTCGAGCTGGTTCTTCCCTGGTCCGGCTTCCCAGGTTTTAGCGCCCGCTCCGGCGCGTGTGTGGGCCTGCAATGCGCCGTTGACGACTATGACGGCTATGACGGACGGGATCGCGACACGGCCAAACCGCTTGTCATGAGCTGGCATGCGACCAAAGCGCTATTCGAGAATCCGCAAAAGCTCGTGAAGTTCACCCTCTGCGATACGCTCCCGAAGGGCGCCCTCATGGATCTCGGCACCGTGGCGGAAATCGGCATTCCCGCCGGGCCCGGCACGGCGGACACCGTCAGAATATCGCTCGAAATGGGGCGCACGCTGGCTGGGCAGGTCCGTTCGGGAACCTGCGAGATCAAGGACGTTCGGACCAACAATGTGGTTGCCGGGGGTGCCATGGTGTTGGCGAAGCTGGCGGCGCCATGGCAGGAATCCGCCGTGGGGCGGTTCGATTGGACGCTAGGAAGCGCAACCGATGGCCTCTACACGATCGAAGTAACCTTGGCGGATGCGCAGGGCGGTTCGCTGGGTGTCTTGCGCCGGACTGTCGCGCTTGGACGCTTTCAGGATGGTTGGAACGGCAAGCAGGCCTTCGATCCGAATGCCGCCAATACACCGTTCCCGCAAAGCAAGGTGTTGCTCGACCAGGTTCTCTTTCTTCTGCCCAAGCTGGGCGCTATCAAGCTCGACGGCGATCTGGAAGAATGGACCGGCGCGGCGGCCGTGCCGTTGCGCTTCGCATCGTATATCGCGCGATGCGTTACCAATCACATCTGGAACGGGCCGGCGGATGCCAGCATGGTTGCGTTCTGCGGTTGGAACGACGAGGGGCTCTGCCTGGCAGGACTCGTAAGCGACGACGATGTCCGGAACAATCGTCCGCCCAAGGATCCGCATTGTTTCGAACAGGATTGTCTGGAGATCTTCTTTGACGGGCGTACGTGGAACTTGATGACTGCGCCCTACACAAGTGGCGCCTCCCACATGCTCCTGCGGCCACCGGTTGGTGGCAAAGGACCTGTCATGCAATTTCACGCCGGTGGGCCTGGAAACATCCGTCTGGCCGGCAAACTCGTGCCGGGTGGGTGGACATTCGAGATTCTTGTCCCCTGGTCCGACTTCCCACTGTTCGACCCCGCTCCCGGCGCGCATGTGGGGCTGCAGTTCGCCATGGACGACTATGATGCCCGGGATGGCGACGCCAAGCAGCCGCTCATGATGACCTGGCAGGCGGTCACCGCGCTGTTCACCAGTCCGCAAAACATGATGAAGTGGACCCTCATCGAGACGGTTTCGAAGGGCGCTATCACGAATGGCGGCAAGTGAATGAAAGAAGCAGAAAAGAGGCACATCATGAACGGACATCGGAGACTGGGTGTCGTGCAGGTGAGCGCGTTTGTCGGACTGCTGCTGACGTGCGCCTTGCCTGTTCGTGCGGAAGACTCCCCGACAGGGCTCGGGGCAAACGATCCGGCGGCGCGGTTCCACGGCGCGCCGGCGTACGACCTGCTGGTGACGAACGTCAGTTGGCAGGTCGTCAATAAAGACTACACCGAGGTGACGTTCGACCTCTCGTGGTCCTTCTCCTGGCGCGCGAAGTGGACGGAGCCGGCGACGAACAACGTCACCGGCAAGCCCTTGGAGGTCGAGAACTGGGATGCGGCGTGGGTCTTCGTGAAGTTCCTGCCGGAGAAGGATTCCACGGAAAGTATCGAAAGCAACCGGTGGCAACACGCCACACTCGACACGGATCCCTCTCACCACGTGATGCCCGCTGGCGCGACGAATACTGTCGGCACGACCGACGATGGTGCCCGGGGGATGGGGGTGTTCATCTACCGCGACGCGATCGGGCACGGCCGCAACGACTGGAAGGGCATCAAGCTGCGCTGGCTGCATCCGGCGGATACCTCGGGCAGGTTCGATCCGGCCAAGGCTGCCGTGAAGGTGCACACGATCGCCATGGTCTACGTGCCGGAGGGCGCGTTCAAGGTTGGCTCGGGATCAAAGACGCGGATCGCCCCGTTTTCGGACGGGATCGCCTTGCCGGTGCTGCACAACGAAAACGACGAATTTGGCAGTTTTACGGATGGTTCCTGGCGTGGCGGCCCTGTCGTGCCGTTTATGGTGGACGCTGCCTGGAACGGTCCGGTCGCTGAAGGAACCTGTGCCCGGCGAATCGGCCCCGTTGCCGGGCAGCTTTGGGGACTGGCCGGGTATTCGACCCACTACAATAGCGGACAAGCCTGGCCGTATTCCTGTGCGCCCGGCGCGCCGGGCGTGTTGTGCGACGATTACCCGACGGGGTACAATGCGTTCTACTGCATGAAGTATACGCTGACGCAGGGACAGTACGCGGACTTCCTTAACGCATTGCCGCGCGAAGTGGCGGCAGCGCGGGCAACGGTGCCCGAGGGAGAGGTCCATATGGATCCCGCGAAGCCCTATTCATGGGAGGTGGGGGGGAATACCATCACCGCAGCGGGCGTCACCCGGATCGCACCGAAGCCGAAGCAGGTGGAAGTGGGTGACGAGACGCCAGATCTTGAGACCGACAAAATGCTGGCATCCCTTGAACCTGTGAAGAAGGGGCCGAATTTTCCCCCGGTCTACACGGCCAGAGTGCCGCACCGGATGTGCAATTACCTCAACTGGCAGGACGGGTTTGCGTACGCCGGCTGGGCCGGGCTGCGGCCGATGTCGGAGCTGGAATTCGAGAAGGCCTGCCGGGGGCCGCTCAACCCGGTGCCGAACGAGCACGCCTGGGGTTCGACGGCGATGACCGTGCAGACCAATCTGCAGGATGCAGGCCTGACGACCGAGCACTACGAAACGGGGAATTGTCAGGCTCTGGTGTGGAGATCTTCTGGCGAGGCCGTACGGGCGGGAATCTTCGCCACACCCGACAGCGACCGGGTCGCTGCGGGCGCATCGTACTGGGGCGTTCTGAGCATGGAGGCAGCCACCTTCGCCATACCTGTCGGTACCACGGGAGCGGCCGGGTTCCCCGGTTCGGACGCCATACCTGCAGGAGCCCGGAACGGGCGGGCCTTCCGCGGGTCGCACGGTGACGGCCGCGTCCCTTCCGGCGCCATTCCCGGTCCTGCGGTTCCGTCCGATTGGGCGGTCCCCGGCGGACGATGGGGCCTCCAGATGGGTTATCGCGGGTCGGCCAATACTCCATGCAACGGGCTAGTGGGCGAGTATGGATATGGCGGGGGACGCTGGTATTGCTCGACCTGGCGCGGCGTGCGGACGGCGGGGGTCCGGCCGGTCCGGGTGGCGTCGGCGCCGGCGGCGCCAGTTTCCAGAGCGAAGCCGGAAACGGTTTTCGCGGATGTCGCCCACGACACGATCCGGATAACGAACGTGACATGGAAAACCGGTGCCAGTGACGACAACACCGTGACGTTCGATCTGGCCTGGGATAACTCCTGGCGGGCGAAATGGGAGGAGCCGGCTGAGAAGAACGTCACCGGCAAGCCGCTGAAGGTCGAGAGCTGGGATGCGGCCTGGGTCTTTGTCAAGTTTCTCGACGCGACGCACGCGAAGAGCAACCTCTGGCAACACGCGGTACTCGACGCGGACGCAGCGCGGCACCAGGCACCCGCTGGCGCGGCCCTGGACGTCGGCCTGAATGACGACGGCGCCAACGGCATCGGCGTATTTATCTATCGCGACGCCCCCGGGAGCGGGCCGATCGCCTACAAAGGCGTAACGCTGAAATGGCAGCATCCTTCTTCTTCACTGAACCCTGACCCCCGACCCCCGATCACCGATCTTCGCGTTCACGCCATCCCGATGGTATACGTGCCGCAAGGTCCGTTCAAAACAAAGGGCCCCTGGGGCCACCCGCTGTCACCCATCAGCAACGGTGATGCGACGAAAGCGGGTGGGTATCGCGTAGGGCAGTCGGCGGAAGGCTGGGCTGGTTGGGGAGCGAACTGTCTCGCCGTCATAAGGAAGCGTCGCCTCGAGGCCGGCACTGCGCCGAAGAGCGATGCGTGGCCCAACGGGTACGGGGCCTTCTACTGTATGAAGTATTCGATCAGCCAGGGGCAGTATGCCGACTTTCTCAATTCGCTGCCGGTTGTGCAGGACGAACTTCGCTATTACTGCGGCTACAATATCAACCGATTCTCCATCCGGCGCGTGGCGGACCAAGGGGTTTACACGGCTGAGGTGCCGGACCGGGCATGCAATTTTCTTGGCTCTGTCCGCATCTACGCTTATACCGCCTGGGCGGGATTGCGTCCGATAACGGACTTGGAATACGAGAAGGCCTGCCGCGGGCCGCGCGAGGTGGCTAGCGAAGCCGACGCCTGGGGTGCCGCCGTCTGTGCGCCTGCGTCTGGTCTTCCCATCAATAGCAACGCCGGGAGCGGAACGACAGCGGCCGCTTCGCCCCCCTCGTATTGGGGAATCCGGGAACTCAGCCTCAGCGGCATTCCGTTCGAATGGCCTTGGGTGGTCAGGAATGAGCCTGGGTTCCTCTTCAAGGGGACGCACGGCGAAGGCGCGTTGGCGGGGCCGGCTGACTTTTCGCGCCCGCAGTTGGGTTCCGTCGGCTGGTGTTTTTGGGCGTCGCGCGGCGATGGGGTGTTGGCGTGGCCGGCGGACTGGCCGCTTGAGAACCCCGTGGGCGATGTCTTTGGAGACTGGCTTGGATGGGGGCATATGATTGGCTTTTGGCTTGTTCCTTCCGATATGAGTCGCATTTGGGAAGTGCGGGATGCCTTCGGTGATCGAACCGGGCGCTATGGTTCGCATGCCGCGCGCACTGCGCCGGTCATGCAGGATAAAGACTCGCCGTTGCAGGTGAATCCACTGCCCCATCTGATTGGATGCGACATCGGCATCTTCGAGCTTGCGGGACAGTTCAAGAATGCGGAAGACAAGCCGCTGCGGGTTGAGTTGGAAACCACCCTGCCTGAGTCGTGCTTCCCTGGGGGCGCGGCGTCGCGCGCTTTCACGGCGGCACCGAAAGTCGCCACGCCATTCAAGATCCTGACCGTGTTGAGTGGTGACGTGGCCGTCCGCGCTGCCCAGAATGGCGGGCGGACGCTGCCGGTCCGGATTCGGATACCCGGCGGGGACGTGCTGGCGGAACAGTCCCTGGATCCGCGGATTATGGTGGAACCCAAGGAGGGTTCACGTTCGGCCATCGCATCGCTGACCGGTGGCGAGGTGGCGCTGCGCATCACCAATACCGCCAATCGCGCGTTCGCCATGACCGTCGAGATTCAGCCCTTGCCCGGTATTACCATGCCGGCGACCTCCCGGCGTGTGGAGATTGCGCCCTATGCGGCGGCGCGCGTATCGTACCCTGTCCCACGCCAAGGTTTTACCAACGACGGCTTGTTCCGGATACCCTATCGTGTGGTGGTCTCGAATGGCGTGCCGCAAAACGGGGAGGTGCCCGTGGTCATGCGCAGTCAGGCGCGCTGGTGGGTCTCGATCCACAAGAAGGCGGGTCCGGAAACCGGGGCCGATAGCGGCGGTCCCTCTGCCGACGGGCTTGACGTGTCGGGCATCACGGAAGGCGCCGGGCCCACGGGAGTGCCGGGAGGCCTTTTCAAGAGGGACAAACCGCCGGAAGGATGGAGACCGCTGGAGACCTATGTCGGCGTTATTCCGTTCGGTTCGCTGGGTTCGTTGCCGTCGCACGGTTCTTCCGTTATGGCTGTCACCCGGCTGCTGGCGCCTGCTGATGGCGAGGCCTTTGTCCACGCATGGCGCGGTAACGCTAAGTCGTCCAGCCCACCCGCAGGGCCGCGTTTTAGCGAGCGCGTCTGGATCAACGACAAGCTGGTGTTCGACTCGACAGCGGTGAAGGAAACCGACCGCGCCAAGGCGTTCCCTATACGCAAGGGTGTCAATACGATGCAGGTCGAATGCAAGTCGAAGGACGATGCGCCGGTAACGCCCGGCGATGTCTCCCTGCCGTTCAACGACGCCAAGTCGGGCGCGCTGCTGAATGATCTGATTTTCGACATGTCTGGCGGAGGCAAGTGAGGCGGGAGAGCAGCCATGTTTAACACCTTAACCATAAGGCGGCGTCGATGAATCGGTTGCTCAACGGGAAAGCATTCGCTTGCGCGAATGCCGTTGCGGCCGTCTGCGCTTTGTGGCTGGCCGCGGGCATGGCGCAGGCGCAGATTTTGGTTACCGCGGAAGACACAACGCATAGGGTGAAAGAACCACCGGGGGCGCTTGGACAAATCACGAACGTCAGGATCGTGCCAGGCGACGACAAACAGGCCACGATCCGGTTCGACGCCGACTGGACCGGTTCCTGGCGAAACGATCTCAACCACGACGCGGCCTGGATATTCTTTAAGGTGCGGCCTGAGGGCGCGAAGGAATGGCAGCATGTCCGACTGGCGGCGGACCGGGAGTTGAATCCAACGGGCTACGCCTGCGAGGGCAACCGGAAGATGGGCCTGCTGGTCCCGACAGGCGAGGACGGCTACACCGGCATGTTCGTCCGGCAGGCCGGCCAGAGTT
>JBAXWO010000789.1:0-1687 GCA_037128375.1 bacterium | reverse complement strand
AGCCTCTTCTTTTCAGAATCAAAACAACGATCAACCGGTTCGCCCAGCATGGCCTTGCAGGTCGCTTCCAGATTGTCCACCACTGATTGCAGATAAACGGCGGTGATGAACGGATACTCCGTCTGCATGTTTCTTGCCGTTGCTCCGTCCACCGTTGATCGTAGCTCTGGCAGCAGGTCCTTTAATTCTTTCAGCGTGATCTTCGTCAAGCGTCGTGCCAAGTCCGGATTGAGACGTGTCATAAACGGGCGGATCGTCAGATCAAGGGTTGTTTGATAGTCGAACTCAAGATCTGTCAGCCCGAATTGCATCCGCGGCTTTCGACCAGTCATGTTCCAACGACGTACAT
Source organism: bacterium (assembly GCA_037128375.1). GTDB lineage: Bacteria > Verrucomicrobiota > Kiritimatiellia > CAIKKV01 > CAITUY01 > CAMBRF01. The sequence goes on along the minus strand of JBAXWO010000789.1, from coordinate 1,338 downwards.
GTCGAAGCAGATCCACGATGTCTGCCGTCTTGAGAAGCGGTTGGCAAACAGTACGCAAGTATTCCTCCGCCTTCCCATCGTCTGGAATATCGAGATAGTGGTTCAGCCAAGGGGTAAGAGAATACGGGCACTCCAGTACGATCAGAGGGAAACTATCGAAGGTGTTCAGAGCAAATAGGATCCGGTTCCGCAGGTGGGCGATGCGCTGGTAGTAATGATTCTCGCCAACCAAAACAACCTGGCGTTCTTTGGCGATCGGTTCCAACCATCGCAAGTCTTCCAGATTTGAGAACGTGGCATTGATGTCGTCAGCCAGAAGCGGGGCGGCATGAAGCCATGCAGGATCAAGGTTGTCGGATACTTTGCTGCTATGTTCTTCCGATGGATAGGGAATGGCGTGAATCTCGGGCATGTCTGCTCCTTGTACTCGTAAAACGTCGCTGGCAAGCGCCAGCAACGCGATTGCGGCACAACAGGCTTTCATTCTCATTGTCTTCATAACGTCGCACAGCAGGTTCGCGAGCTTGCGAGTGTAACCTGCCTGTGTTTGTTATGCCCTGCGTCTCTTGATGATCATGCTCCAGATGCCAAAGGCTATGCCCGCCAAACCAAATGGAACAGCAATGACTGGACCACCAACATCCTCGTTACCGATGGTGAGCACAGCAAGAGAGTACAACAGGACGATGACACCAAGTATGCGGTTGAGGACTGTCGACAAGGGCCACGCCCTAAGAAATGCCGTGCAGGCGAGGGCCGCAAGCACCGCGGCGGTTGTCGGGACCAAGACAGACGGATCGAAGCGGTGGAAGTCGTTGATGTCCGAGTTCAGTTGTTGGCCTGCGGCGAACAGGCACGCAAGGCCAATCAGCAGCCAGATCAGGCCGAAGGATCGATCAAACCATTTCCTTGCAACTATCATCGGATTCCTTGGGCATAACGCCAACGGTCAGCCTCGGCTGGCCCGAAAGGAAACCAATGAGTAAGAGCAAAACGCCGCGCCGGGCCAGCCGTAGCGCTGCACCGCATGGTTGGCCGAAACTGGTCGAGATAACGGCCCTCGTCAGCTACTCCGTGGTCGTCTACGCGGACAGCAAAGAACAGGCGCTTGAACACGTCAAGACATGGGAGCACGCATGGGACGCCAACGCGGACCTGATCGGCGTCAGCGACGTGGATGTGCTCGACGTGCGAGCAGGGACGCCGGAAGACGCGCACGAGGTTACGGCCAACGCCCCGCGTCAGACTGCGGAGCGAAGCGGAGCTAGTCTGGACGCGGATGTTGGGCAAGGGGTGACGCCGTGAGGGCCTGTGACGCCGCCGTGGAGGTCCTGCGCG
>JBAXWO010000788.1:0-1693 GCA_037128375.1 bacterium | reverse complement strand
CCCGGAAATCTGGTCGCTCGTGGTATCCCGCGAAAAGATCCAAGGCATCCATGGTTGGGGTGCGGTGGCGCCAGCCGCCTCTGATGCGCCAATCAGCCTGGACAAGGGCGAGGTGGTGCTTGCCATCACCCCGCAGGAGAAAAGCAAACCGTGAGGGCCTTGACCATCCTCGGCGGCTGTGTCGCCGGTTTCGTATTGGCGCTTGGCCTCTCGCAACTGGCCACGCGGCAACGCCCGCTGCCTGCCGCGCGACTGATTTCCGATGCGCATGGCGCCCTGGCCGAAATCTGCGTTCAATACCGGATGGACTTCAATCCGGCGGCCATCGAAACACTCGCCGATCTGTTCGGCGGGCTGGCTGACGATGTGGGTATCCGCATTATCGTTGAGCAGCGCGCGGAATTTGAATTCCTGAAAGAAGAACTGGCACGGCACGGGGTGACCCGGCTTGACCGGCTGTCCGCGATCATCACGGGGTTTTCCATCACGCCCTGGGCACGGGATCGGTTTGGCGCGCTGACGGCAGACGGCAACCCCGTCATTGCCGTTCCCCCGGCACGCAGCAATATGCCCGGCCCCCGGGGTCACGATGAACAGATCCCTGAAATACTGGCCGGCAGTCTGATCGGCGCAACCTGCCGCCCGCTCTCCTTCATGTTCGAAGGCGGAGACCTCCTGGCGGATGAAGAGAACGCCTTCATCGCCGCCAACTGCCTGGCGCGAAACGGCCCCCAGGACGTTGACGATCGGCAGGGATTGCTGCGTCGAATAGGGAACGATCTGGGGAAACGGATCGTGCCGATCGGAGAAACGGCGGACGCGGTGCCGGATCATCATATCTGCATGTTCCTGACTCCACTTGGGGATAATCGCGTTGCCGTTGCCGACCCGTGGCTGGGATTGGAAGCCTATCGTCAGGATCCGGCCGGCGAGACTGTGGAGGTCGAGATGGATACCTCCAGGTACGAACCCTTCCGAAACGTCATCCTAAGCCTGGAACAGCAGGGCTTCCAGGTTGTGCGGGTTCCCTTTCTACTCACGCGCACGCCGCGGGTCTTTGTCAGCTACAACAACGTCATCCTGGAGCGGCACGGCGTCGAAAAACGGGTATACATGCCCGTCTATGGCGTTCCCGCCCTGGATCGGGCTGCGGGCGAGGTGTTTAGCAAAGAGGGGTGGATCGTCATCCCCGTACGCGTCGCCAAACTCTACCGCCACACAGGGTCCCTCCGGTGCCAGGTTGGCATCATCCGGCGTCGATAACCCGTTCTGACAGCCTGTCCCCTACTCCTCGTACCGATACCCGGCATTGTGAACAGTGCGGATGATCTTCGGGTCGGCCGGGTTGAGCTCAATGCGCTTCCGCAATTGCGAGATATGTTGATCCAGCGACCGGCTGTTCGGCATGTAGTTCAGCCCCCAGCACACATCGAAAAGGGTGTTGCGATCCAGCACCCGGCCTCGGTTCTCATATAGCAGTTGCAGGATCCGCATATCACGCAGACTGACCTCGATGCCCTTCTTTCCGCGATAGACTCGGAGTTCCGCGGGAACCACCCTGAGATCGGCCATCGCAAAAGAGGACGGCGCCGCGGCGGGGGGGCGGGCCGCCAGGCACCGGCGTGTCACCGCGCGAATCCGCGCCACCACCTCTTTGACGCCGAACGGCTTGGAAATATAGTCGTCAGCGCCC
>JBAXWO010000787.1:0-1695 GCA_037128375.1 bacterium | reverse complement strand
TCGCGGGGCCGGCATCTGGAAGAGGTGATCGCCCGGCTGGAAAAGGGATCAGGAAAGTAAAATGTTGTACTATTTGCATCTGCTCGGGTTCTGGATTTCCGAACTGCGCGTCTTCAAATACATTACGGTCAGAACCCTGGGCGGGGCGGTGACCGCCTTTCTGCTCAGCGTCTTCCTCGGCCCCTGGCTGATCCGGCAACTGAAGCGGCTCAAGGTTCAGCAGTATGTGCGCAAGGAGGAGGCGCCGCCCCTCCATGTTCTGCATGGCAAGAAGGAGGGAACGCCGACAATGGGCGGCCTCCTGATTATCGGTTCGGTTACCCTGGCCACGTTGTTGTGGGCGATCCCCACGAACTCCTTCGTTTTGTTAACGCTGTCCACTTTCATCTTTATGGGGGCGGTGGGCTGCCTGGACGATACCGCCAAATTGAAAGGCAAGAGCGCCAAGGGGCTCAGCGCCGGGGCCAAGTTCAGACTTCAGATCCTGTGGGCCGTGGTCGTTGGGGCGGTCCTGCTCTGGCTGCCGGAGACACGCGTGCGGGCGCGGGAGTTGATGGTGCCCTTCCTCAAGGACCCCGCCGTGCGGGATATGGGGGTGGTGCTGACGCTTGTCTTCATTGCGTTGATTGTCGTGGGCGCCAGTAATGCGGTCAATCTCACGGATGGCCTCGACGGGTTGGCCATTGGATGCAGCAGTTCCGTGGCGTTGGCCTACCTGGTGATGGCCTATGCGGCCGGGCATCGCGCTTTTGCTGAATATCTGTTTGTGCCTTATGTTCCGGGATGCGGGGAATTGGCGGTCTTCTGCGGCTGTCTCCTGGGCGGCTGTCTGGGGTTCCTCTGGTACAACTGCCATCCTGCGCAAGTGTTCATGGGGGATACCGGCAGTCTCGCCCTGGGTGGCGCGCTGGCCATGGTGGCCATCCTGACTAAGCAGGAGTTGGTGCTGGTGATCGTGGGCGGAGTGTTCGTCATGGAGGCGATGAGTGTCATTCTACAGGTGGCGTCCTTCAAGCTCAGGGGGAAACGAATTTTTGCGATGGCGCCGATCCATCATCATTTTGAACTGCGTAAATGGAGCGAAACCCAGGTCACCATCCGCTTCTGGATCCTGTCGATCCTTTTCGCCCTGCTGGGGCTGGCGACGCTGAAAATACGTTGAAGAGAGATCATGCCTGAGCCCATTTCCATCCATAAGGAGGCCCTGATCCTGGGGCTGGGGAGCAGCGGCGTCGCGGCCGCCCGCCTGTTGTTGGGCCGCGGCGCACGCGTGACCGTGGCGGATGCCGGCGCATCGCCGGCACTCGAGGCGCGGGCGACGACGCTACGGGACGAGGGCGCCACGGTCAGTATCGGAAGCCGCGACGTGCCGGCGGGTGAATTCGAGCTGTGCGTGGTCAGTCCGGGCATTCCGATGACGGACCCCGGGTTGCGGATGGCGCGTCAGCGGGGGATTCCGATCCTGTCCGAACTCGAGTTAGGATGGCGGCACCGTTCGAGCCGGATGCTGGCCGTAACCGGATCCAACGGCAAAAGCACGTTGGTGAAACTGTGCCGGGACGCGCTTGAAAAAGCGGGATTTCGCGCCGTGGCGGGGGGGAATTACGGAACGCCTGTTTCCGAGTTGGTGCAACAGCAGCCCGCTCCCGATTGGATTGTCGCGGAAGTCAGTTCCTTTCAGTTGGAGACGGCAGA